>JAGVXL010000001.1:0-61844 GCA_018303805.1 Candidatus Pacearchaeota archaeon
TTGGTTCTGGGACAGATGTAGCAAAAGAGACTGGAGGGATAGTCCTTATAAAGGATGATTTAAGAGATGTTGTTCTTGGAATAAAATTAAGCAGGGCGGCGATGAGAAAAATCAAACAAAATCTATTCTGGGCATTTGCATACAATACCTTGGCAATACCAATAGCTGCATTCGGCTTGCTTAATCCTATAATAGCCGCAGCTGCAATGGCTTTAAGTTCGCTTACAGTAGTTGTAAATTCTGCACTTCTAAAAGGAGTTAAGGTAGAAATATAAAAAAAGAAGAAATATCATCAATGGCTTCATCAAGCATAACTATTGTAACAAACGCTAATCTGCTGAGAAGAAGCAGGGAGATATAAAAAGGAAAGAAATACACCGTCCTGGGGAGAGATTAAAATGAATAATGCGCTTGGCAAGATAGACGAAAAATTTTTTAATAAAGTAATTTACCCAAAGCTCGGAGCAGAAGACGACAAGGTGATTGTGAAGCCGCAGCATGGTGTTGATTTTGGCGTTGTTGATTTGGGTGAAAAGGTGAAGCAACTGCATTAATGGCAAACCAATTCTCAGATTATCTTGAAGCAGAATACGGAAAAGAGTTTACTGAAAGAGCAAAAAATTTGTTTTATAAGATGTCTGTAGTTGAAGATGCTTTGACGATAGCTACTGCAGCAGGAAAAAATGTCACTGCAATGCATGACGCGACAGAATACGGTGTATTTGGAGCATTATGCGATATAGCCCAAACTGGAAATGTTGGTTTAAAAATAAATCTAGATGACATGATACTCCAAGAAGAGGTTGCAGGAGTCTGCAGATTTTTTAATATGAATCCTTACGAAGCAATAAGTGAGGGAACATTGGTTGCGACTGTAAACAAAGATTATACAAATAAAGTTATTAATGCTCTAAAGCAAAAAGGAATCCAAGGCAGTATAGTCGGAAAAATTGTAGAAAAGAAAGAAGGCCTTAAATACAGCAAGGCTGGTAAAGAGTATAACCTTGAAAGGCCAAAATTTGACCCTTACTGGGCAAAATTTGAAGAGTACCTAAAGAAAGCAGAATTCAAATTATAATTCTAGAAAATAAAATCTATGCCGGCAGATTTTAAGATTGTTCTCATGCTTAGGAGAATAACAATCAAGCCGACAAATATGCCCAATTTCTTGTGGTTTATTTTTCTTGTCATAAATGCGGCAATAGGCGCAGCAATCAAGCCGCCTATTATCAAGGGAACAGCAGATGCAAAATCTATCTTTTGCAGTGTAAGGAAAAAAGTTATTGAGATGCTGAGTGTAACAAAAAATTCCGCAAAATTGACAGAGCCAATGGCTTTCTTGGGATGTGTGTTTGTTATTATTAACGATGGAGTTGCTATAGGCCCCCAGCCTCCGCCGCCAATTGCATCAACAAAAGCGGCAAAAAATCCGAGAGGGGCAAGTCTCCTTATTCTTGGCACTTTATAGTTTGTTTCACTGATATCTAACCGAATATTCTTTAAAATAATCAGGACACCCATCATAAGCAATATTCCAGAAACAAAAGGCCTTATTATTGCAGCATTTTGCAATTTAACTGATAAGTATGCTCCAAGAGCGCCGCCTATAACGCCTGATACGGCTAAATATTTGAATATTTTTTTGTCAACATTGCCTAATTTGAAATGTGAGATGCCTGATGCAAAGGTGGTGAATATCTCTGAGAAATGCACAATGGAACTTGCTAATGCTGTGCTGAATCCTACTGACAGAAGCAACGAAGTTGAAGTCACCCCATAGCCCATCCCCAGGCTTCCATCAACCATTTGCGCAATGAACCCAAAAAGCACAATTAGAATATATCTCAGAATTTTCTCCATTTTTCACCTGTTTATCTTATTTAAGAATTCTGGTATGGATGCCACATTCACCGCCGCACTTTGAGGTTCCCTGCCATCTTCCTGCTCTTTCAGGTTCATTGTCAGGAACAATTATTGAGCAGGGCTCACATCCCAAGCTCCTGTAGCCCTTTTTGTAAAGTGGATTAACCTTTATATTGTTCATGGCAAGATATCTCCAGATATCCAGTTCAGTAAACTGAAGAATAGGATTTATTTTTACCAAGCCGCCCTTGACTTCAACTTCCTGATAATCCTCTCTTGTCTGCCCCTCTGTTTTCCTCAATCCAGTAATCCACGCATCCAAATCCTTGACTGCTTCTTTTGTCGGCTCTACTTTAAGAAGCCTGCAGCATTCATCAGGGTTGGTTTCATAAAGACTTTTCCCTGTTTTTTCTTTTACATAATCAAAATATTTATGAAAATCGTGTGCCGGCAGCAAAACTGTATTTATTTTATTCTCCTTGAAAATTTCTGGAATTTCATCTGCAACAATGTAAACTGTTGCGTCAAGATTCATTTCCCTGTTTATTTCAATAAGGTATTCAAGGGTTTCACTAGGTTTGTAAATTGTCATCACGGAAAAGATAGGCAGTTTTGGCTCAATGCTTCTCGAAAGATGCACAGCAACCATGCTGTCCTTGCCAAAAGAGCATGCCACTGCTATTCTCTTATATTTGCTTGCAGCATCTTTTATTATTAATTTTGCATGCTCTACTTTTTCATTCAGTGTTCCCATTTTTTCTTTTCTTATTTCTTTTTAGCCTCAATCCCTAAAAGGTAATGCTCCTCCTGTTGTTTTAAGTATAGAATCTTATACCCTTCATTTTTTATGCTGCCTGTGACATTGCCGCACGATTCCTCATTAAGCAGGATTTCTAAAACTCCATCATCCATCTCTTCAAGTTTCAGTTTTGCCTTAACAAAATTTAACGGGCAAGAAGTTTGCCGTAGGTCAAGCACCTCTCTATTGCAGCTTACAGAACCGCCGCCCATATAATAAACAAACTCAAGCCTGTCCCCATTCTTTATTTTAACATCATCATATTTGTTTTTATCAACAATTTGGGAATTCAATTCAACCGTGACAGTCTCTTTTTTTATATTCCTGTCTTCAAGCAAATTTGATAGGGTTATTTCTCCTACCATCTGCTCTTTCTTGCCATTTACAAGAATATCTATTGCCATTTTTTCCCCTAAATTTTAATCATTCCTGATTTTCAAAATTTAAACATTTCTGTGCTGAGGTATCTCTCACCTGTATCAGGAATTATCACAACAACCTTCTTGCCTCTGCCTAATTTTTTTGCCACTTGCAATGCCGCAAAAAGGTTTGCGCCAGAGGAAATACCTGCGAAGATTCCCTCTTTCCTTGCTAGTCTTCTTGCTGTCTGTATTGCTTCTTCATTTGAAACCTGGATTATTTCATCAAGAATTCCTGTGTTAAGCACCTTTGGGATGAACCCCGCCCCAATGCCCTGGATTTTGTGCGGCCCTTTAGGGCATCCTGAAAGCACAGCAGAATCTTTCGGCTCAACAGCGATAATCTTTATGCTCTTGTCTCTTTTTTTCAGAACTTCACCAACTCCTGTTAATGTTCCACCGGTTCCAACACCCGCGACAAATGCATCTAAATCAGGCACCTGCTTTAAAATTTCCTTTGCTGTTGTTTTCCGGTGTATTTCAGGGTTTGCAGGATTGTTGAACTGTTGCGGCTGGAAATAGCCGTGCTTGTCTGCCAATTCCTGTGCTTTTTCAACTGCACCCGTCATGCCCTTTAGACCTTTTGTCAGCACTATCTCTGCCCCAAATGCCTTAAGAATATCCCTTCTCTCAACACTCATTGTTTCAGGCATTGTCAGAATTAATTTATAGCCCTTGTATGCGCATACAAATGCCAAGCCAATTCCTGTATTTCCTGATGTTGGTTCGATTATTGTGTCACCTGGCTTTATCTTTCCATCTTTCTCTGCCGTCTCAATCATCGCAAGACATATTCTATCCTTGACAGAACTCATTGGATTAAAGGATTCAAGTTTTGCATACACCCCGGCTGAATCTTTCCCCACAATCCTGCTTATTTTGACAACAGGGGTGTCCCCAATCAATTCCAAAATGCTACTCACAACCTTTGCCATTTCTTGTTAAATTGAATAATTATCAGAGCCTTCTATTGCCTTGACTTTCCTAACTTCAAAGCCCTCCTTTGTCTTTAAAATTTTAACTTCCTCATTTGCAGCAAGCTGGTATTTCCTTACCAATTCCTTTGGTATTCTCAAGCCAAGATTGAGCCCCCACTTAGTCAGCTTGACAAAAAATGATTTTTTTAACTCCCCTACCATTTTGATATCAATTGATATCTTATATTTAAGCCTTTCGGTTTTAGATTTCCTGTAGCATAAATGCCTCAAAAGAGAAATGTTTTAAAAGAAGTGAATAAAACTCTTAATAAAATGGAACTTGCTTCTGGTCAAAAATCTCTCATTGCAAAAATAAAAAAGTTAAAGAAAGAAAAGAATGCAATATGCCTTGTGCATAATTACCAGAGGCCCGAGATATATGAAGTGGCTGATTTTATAGGGGATTCTTTTGCATTGAGCCAGCAGGCAGGAAAAACTAATGCGGATATAATTGTTTTCTGCGGTGTCAAGTTCATGGCAGAGTCTGCTAAGATACTAAATCCCAGCAGGAAAGTATTGCTGCCTGTGTTGACTGCGGGCTGCCCTCTCGCAGAGATGATAAGCATTGAAGAGTTAAGAGAGCTCAAGAAAAAGTATCCAGCAGCAGCAGTTGTAAGCTATGTAAACACAACTGCCGAGATAAAGGCAGAAAGCGATGTTTGCTGCACTTCTGCAAATGCTGTAAAAGTGGTTGATTCATTGCCAAACAAGAAGGTTATTTTCGTGCCAGACTATAATTTAGCAAAATGGGTTGAGCTGCAAAGCAGCAAGAAAATAATTGCATGGGGAGGCTATTGCTATATTCATTCAAAAGTGCAATATGAAAACATAATCAAGGCAAAAAAGGCGCAGCCAGAAGCAAAGATACTTGCCCATCCTGAGTGCGATTTGAAAATATTGGAAATAGCTGATGCTGTTCTCGGAACAGAGGGCATGTTAAATTATGCAAGGAACTCTGAAGCAAAAAAGTTTGTTATTGTCACAGAGGAGGGCATGACAACACGACTGCAGAAAGAACTGCCAGACAAAAAATTCTATAGTGCTGCTGGTGTGTGCATAAACCAGAAAAAGACACATTTAGAAGATGTTTATAACTCCTTAAAGGAAGAAAAATATGAGATTAATCCGGAAAAGGGAATAATAAAAAAGGCTGCAATTGCCCTTGGAAAAATGATTGAGGCGGGGAGAGATTAACAAAAATGCAGGATAAAAAGTTCATCAGGAAATTTGAGAAAAAAGTTAAGGATACTATAAATAAATACAAGCTGCTCAAGAGGGGAGAGAGGATTATCGTCGCAGCATCAGGCGGAAAAGACAGCATAACAATCCTTTATCTTCTCCAGAAATTTGGCTTTAAGGCTGAGGCACTGCACATAAATCTGCATTTAGGCAAGTATAGCGAGAAATGCCTTGAAAACGTGAGGGAGTTCTGCAAAAGAGGGGAAATCCGGCTACATGTTGTTGACATGAAAAAGGAATTTGGCAGCAGCATGTGCTACATTAGGGAGGAGATACAATCAAGGAACAAAATCACCAACTGCATGGCTTGCGGGGTAATAAAAAAATGGGTATTGAACAGGTATGCAAGAAAACTGAAAGCAGACAAGATTGTTACAGGGCATAACCTTGATGATGAGGCACAGACAGTTCTTATCAATATAATGAGGGGCAATCCTGCTTTGAGCATTAACCTAGGACCAAAAACAGGCGTCTTGGAAGACAGAAAATTTGTTTCAAGAGTAAAACCTCTTTACTTTTCTGCTGAAAATGATATCAGAAAATATTCTGAATTGATAAATCTGCCTGTAAGTTATGAAAAATGCCCCTGCGCAATCGGCAGTTACAGGGTTGAAACAAGAAAGTTCCTGAATGGCTTGGAAAACGCTGGATTCAAAGTTAAAAAGAATATAATAAGCAATTTTCTTGAAATTCTGCCTAGATTACAGAATTATTTTCTTGACAAAACAGAAAAACTTGTTTACTGCAAGGTTTGCGGGGAGCCCTCAAGGAATAATGTGTGCAAGGCATGCCAACTGCTGGAAAGATAAATTTTTATAATCAACAGCTTTATGATTTTTTTAATCTTTTTGCAATGCAGATAACATTTAAAAATTGTAATAGGATAACTATCGTTATCATGGTTATGGATATCTAAATCTAAAAAAGGGTGAGATGAGATGAACAAACCAAAACTTGTTGGAAAACGAATAATATTAAGAAAAGCAATAGCGAAAGATATTAAAGATATAGTTGAGAATGCAAAAGACTTAGCAGTTGCTAAATATATGTATCTGCCACACCCTTACAAAACAAAAAATGCAAAAAAATGGGTAGCCAACCAAAATAAAAAAGATAGTTATGATTTTACAATAACTATTAAAAAAACAGGCAAGATTATTGGTGGAGTTGGTTTGTTTATTGATAAAAAAGAAAAAGGGAGAGCAGAGATAGGTTACTGGCTTGGCAAGAAATACTGGAGACAAGGCTATGGTAAAGAGGCTGCCACTCTCTTAATTGATTTTGGTTTCCAAAAACTTAAATTACACAAAATAACTGCAGATGTTTTTATAATTAATAGAGCATCACAAAAATTATTAGAAGGCCTTGGCTTTAAGAAAGAAGGAAAATTGAGAGAACATTACAAAAATCGTTTTGGTAAGGGTTATTTTGATGCTATACCTTTTGGTTTACTTAGGAAAGAATGAAAAAAAGGGGTGAGATGAAAAATGGCTGAGATGATTAATGACAGGCTTCAAAGCAAGCCATGCATGATTGGATTGCTTGGAAAATGCTGCAAGCATTGCTTGATGGGGCCATGCATTCTTGCGAAACCAAATGATAAAGGTGTATGCGGGGCAAACATTGATGTTGTTACAGCAAGGAACATTTTAAGATTTGTTGCAGGAGGGGCTGCTGCACATTGCGGGCATGCCTATCACATGCTTGAATATTCAGACAGGAAGTATTCTGCGAGATATATAGAGAAAAAAGCTCCAAGATATTTATATAAATTATGGGAAAGACTTGGAATTGTGCCAAAAATCCATTTTGAGCATTTCAAGGACATTTCTGAAGCGCTTCATGCAAGCACCATGGGTGTTGATGCTAATTACGGGCATATTCTTGGTAATGCCATAAAGCTTGGCATAATTGACGGATACTTTGGCATGTATCTTGCAACAGAGCTTGAAGAAATGGAGTTTGGCCTGCCCTCCATCAGGAAGGGGATTGTTGATTTAGGCGTTATAAAGCCGGAAAAAATTAATATTGCTGTGCATGGGCATTTCCCGCCATTGGCAGAAGCTCTTGCCAAAGAAGTGAAGAAAAAGGAAAATTCTGACATTAATTTGATAGGGGTGTGCTGCACAGGAACGGCATTGCTTGCAAGGCATGGAATTCCTCTTGCGGGGAATTTCATACTGCAGGAGCAGGTGATTGTTTCAGGGTGTGTTGATGTTCTTGCTGTTGACATGCAATGCATTATGCCTTCCTTGTCTGACTTGGCTGAATGCTATCACACAAAAATTGTAACTACAAACGAGCTTTGTAGGATTCCAAAGGCAATGCATCTCCCTGTCTCTGGCAGGAAGAGTGCCTCAGATGTTGCAAAAAGAATTATCGCCCTTGCAAGAATAAACAGGCACAACAGGAATAAGGGAAAGATGAAGTTAAGCAATAATAAAACAGAGGCAGTTGTCGGATTTTCTGAAAATAATCTGCCTCTTGCAGAGTGGGCAAAGATGCTTTCTGAGGGAAAGATAAAGGGAGTTGTTGCCGCAATCGGCTGCGAAAATCCTAGAGTGAAGGAAAACTGGGTTGATTTTTACAGGGAATTAAGCAAGGATTACATAATCCTAACGACTGGATGCATTGCCTTTAAACTGGCAGCTGCTGGACTGCTTGATGGAAAAAGATTTTTCCATCTTGGAAGCTGTGTGAATAACTCGAGAGTTGCTGAAGTGTTCAGGAAAATAGCGGAAATCATTGACAAGCAGATAACAGAACTGCCTTTCTTGATATCCTGCCCAATGCCTATAACAGAAAAAGCCATAGCGATTGGCTTTTTTTTCGCAGCTTTGGGTGTTGATGTGCATTTTGGATATCCCTTCCTGCTGACTTCTGACACGAAGATCGCAGATTTTCTCAAAAATCTGCTCAAGAAAGATTTCAGAAGCAAGATTTTTGTTGAAACAAATCCAGAAATGTTGATTGCAAGAATAAGGAAAGAAGGGCTGAGCGATAAGGTAAAAAATTAAGAGATAAGATTTAAAAATAAGATTTTTATAAGGGATTAATAAGAGGCAAAAAATGGTATTATTTTTATTATGCATTCCATGCCTGACATTGATAGTGTATTTCCTTGTTCTGGGCATTTTTATCCCCCATTACCGTGTTTATATCAAAGAGGCATGGAGATGCTTTCTTGACAAGTTGAGAGGAAAAAGATGCTCTGTGAGCTTTGACAACAAGATGCATAAGGCATTTGTTTTATGGCTTGCAAAGCACAACAAAATCAAGATGGCAAGATTTTTCAACAAGAAAAGGAACTTTGATGTTTTTCTGGTGATTGTAATCGTGTTATTCACAATATTAACAACATGGCTTGCATGGCTCTTGTATAAGTTTTTGTTTATCAAGTCGCCTTGCGAAGGAAGCACACAGCCAATTTGCATTGGCTAATGCAAAGAAAAATTTTAAATACAGGCTAAACAGCATAATAGGATAAAAGAAGTGAAAATGGCAAAAAAAACCGAAAAAATTAAGGAGAAAACAGGCAAGGCTAAAAATGAAGAAAAATCAGGCAGTGGTGAAGTGAAAGAGATAACTGATGCTGAGTTTGAGCCCCTCCTGAAGGAGAATGATGCTATCTTGGTGGATTTTTTTGCAGAGTGGTGCATGCCATGCGTGATGATGGTGCCTGTTATGGATGAGCTTGCAAAAGATTTTGCAGGCAGGGTTGTGTTTGCAAAAATGAATGTTGATGAGAACCATAACACCCCTGCAAAATTCAAGATTATGTCTATCCCAACCCTGCTGATTTTCAAGAAAGGTGAGCTTGTCCAGAGATTTACCGGAGCATTGTCTTATGACATGCTGAAAGAGAAAATAGATTCATGTTTGTAAAATGGCTGAAATTAGTGACGAGGACATAGGGCATATTGTAAGCAGCTTAAATGTGGAGGATTTGAAACCGCAGGAGCAATTTGAAGAGGTGGAGCCATACAGTTTTATCCTTGGGAAGATTTTTATCCTTGCAAGAAATCTGAAAATTTCTCCAGGAATTGTTGATAGAATCTCCTTAAATGACAAGATTATTGAGATAGATGTCCCAGTTGTGCTGGAAAGTAAAGCCGGAGGCAAGGAGCTTGTGAAAATTTTTCCTGGTTTTTGGGTTGAGCACAACAGCGTGTTAGGCAAGTATAAGGGCAATGTAGATTACCTGTCTGGCTTAACCATGGAAAAAGCCAAGTTAAATGCGCTGAATGCAACACTGCAAAATTCATTGCTTGACCTGCCTTTCGGAGGCGCCTCTGGGGGGGTATGTGTTGACAAGAAAATTTTAACGCCAAAAGAAACTGAAAGACTAGCAAAAAATTACGCAAACAGCCTTCGTAGAGCTGTCGGCTTTGACAAGAATATCCTGAGTTCAGGAGCTGGCTGTGATGAGAGATTAATGTCAATTATGTATAACCTATGCAAGGAGATGGGAAAAGAAACAAAAAAATCAAGCTTCTTGGGCAAGCAGATGCAGGATGGGGGGATAAAAGCAAGAAGCAATGCCGTTGCAGCTGGCATTTTTAATCTTATTAACGAGGCATTAAAAGGAATGGAAGTCAGCGGGATTCCAGGCCTCCAGAAGCATGAAGACATAATTAAGAAATCACAAAAAGAGATGAATGTTGTTTTGATAGGATTCAATGCTGTTGAGAAAGAACTCGCATTCCTGCTTTCTTCTGCAGGCTACAAGCTCCTTGCGGTATCAGATGCATTGGGGGGGGCAGCTTCTTCAACAGGAGTTCACGCAGAAGACGCAGCAAGATGGCAGCGCAATCATACAAGTGTTGTAGGGCTGCCTAAAACAGTAAAGGTAACAAATGAGCAGATGCTGCAGATAAAGGCAGATGTTCTTATTCTCGCCTCTGATGTCCGCATAAGCAGAAACAGCATGGGCAAGATAAAAGCCCCATTAATTGTTGAGCTTCTGCCTGCGATAAATCCAATGATTTTTGAAGAGCTTTCCAAAAAAAGGATGATTATACCTTATATCCTCACAAGTTCTGTAAGCGCTTATGTAGATTATCTTGAGTTTTTGCAGAACCAGGCAGACAAATATCTCGAAAGAAAAGAAATAGACAAGAGGATTGAAGAAAAATCAAAGGAGATTTTCCAGGTGATTTACAACACATCAAGGCAGTATGCAGTAAATCTGCATGATGCGTCCTATATTCTTGCCTTGCAGAATCTTGCCAGGCGTGTTTAACGATAGCTTTTTATATTCTTGAAATTTTCCTTGGAAAGCGGACCCGTAGCTCAGCTTGGTTTAGAGCGCTAGCCTTTTAAGCTAGATGTCGCGCGTTCAAATCGCGTCGGGTCCATTGAACCCCTGGTTCGTATCGCGGATTTAATATAGAAGGAAAGGCAAAAAACTACAAATTTTTTTGCAAAAAAGTTTCACTCTTCTCTATGCCTAAATAAGGGAGAAAGAGATCCCCCTGCTTTTCGTAATTAAAGCCAAAAATTGACTTAATATTCTTGCCTAGAATCATTTAAACTAATTGCTTACGCTACTATAAATATCGGGATCTTATATGACTCAATTAAATATTCTTTAAAATAGGATATAAGAGAAGCAGCCCAAACCCAAGTAAATTAAACTTCCAAAGCAGAAGGAGATAAGAAAACCTTTTATACATGTTTTTCCTGCTGCAATTATGATTGTGAAGGATGTGCAGGCAAGGACAATAAAAAATTCAAGAAGAGAGGACACAATAGAGGTTTCTGTTTTTAGTGATAAAGGCAAGTTTGTTGCATCTGCCCCAAGCGGAAAAAGCAAGGGCAGGCATGAAGCCAGAGATTTTTCTGTAAACGGCATAAACTTCAGCGTTAATTTTGTCACAGCCATAGGCAGAAAAATAGCCTCGGAACTTTTGCAATTGGATGATTTTTCTGACCTGGAGAAAATTGAAAAACTTGTAAGAAAAATTGACAAAACCCCCACATGGAGCCTGATAGGGGCGAATGCCCTTTATGCCCTCGAAGCAGCCTTATTGAAGGCAATTGCCGCTTCCTATGAGCAGGAATTGTGGCAGTTTTTCTGCGAGAAGCCAAAATTTACCCCAATGCCCTTAGGAAATGCTATTGGCGGGGGCAAGCATGTGAAACAGGAAACAAAAACAGATTTCCAGGAATTCCTGTTTTTGCCGCAGACAAAAAATTTCTTTGATGCTTATTTTATGAATATGCAGGCATACAAGATTGCAAAGCAATTATTGATAGGGAAAGACAAAAGGTATGATGGGAATCTGACAGATGAGAATTCATTTGCGGCAACGCTGTCAAATCTTGAAGTCCTGCAGATTATGAAAGAAACAAGGCAGATTGCACATGACAAATTCAATGTGGAAATACAAATCGGGATAGATGCCGCAGCTTCTTCTTTTTTTAGGAATGATAAATATCATTACAACAATCCGGAGAAAAAACTTTCAAAGGATGAGCAGATAATGTTCATGATTAACCTGATTAACGAGTATGGCCTGAATTATGTTGAAGACCCATTCCATGAAGACGATTTCGCAAGTTTCTCAGTCCTCATGAAAAAAATTTCCTCACATAACATGAAATGCCTGCTTGCAGCAGATGACTTGACTGCAACGCAGTTCAAAAGAGTGGAGATGGCTGTCAAGGAGAAGTGCATTAATGCCCTCATAGTCAAGCCAAACCAAAACGGCTCCCTGCTTGAAACAAAAAGGATTGTTGATTTTGCAAAAGACAATAATATCACGCCGATTATTTCACATCGTTCAGGCGAGACAATGGACAATACAATCGCACATCTCGCAGTAGGATGGCAATGCCCTATAATCAAAGCAGGAATTCTTGGAAAAGAAAGATTTGCCAAGCTGAATGAGATTCTAAGGATAGAAAGGAAAGCAGCTGGCAAATGACCATCAGATTCTTGAATTTTTATCAAAAACATTTAAAAACGCCCTATTCTAAAAATTGAACATGCCACGCAAGAAAAAAACTGAAATAGCTGAAAATACAGAAAAGGAAACAGGGCAATCTGCAGAAGGGGCAGATATTCAAGAAGAGCAAACAGGAAAGCATGAAGAAAAAATAGAGAATAAATTAAGTAATCTTTTTGGGGAACTGAAGATGGAATTAGAGCCCCCAAAAAAGCAATTGCTTATCCCCCTTGAGGAATATGTGAAAGCAGGGGTTCATCTTGGCACCAAAATCATTTCTGGGGACATGAGGAAATATATTTACAGAAGGCGTGCAGACGGCTTGGCGATTCTGAATACAAATTTAATTGATGAAGGATTCAGGGAAGCTGTTAAATTGATGTCGAAATATAGCCCTGAGGAAATAATACTCGTTTGCAAGAGAGAAGCTGGATGGCGGGCAGCAAATCTCCTCTCAGAAACAACCGGCATAAGGGCCTTCCCAAAAAAATATCCCGCGGGTATAATGACAAATCCCGCATTAAAAGACTTTTTTCAGCCATCCCTGGTGATTGTCTGTGACCCATGGATCGACAGAAATGCAATGAACGATTCAAGTATAATAAATATCCCCGTTATTGGATTATGCGATACAAACAACTTAGTAAAAAATATAGATTTAGTTGTGCCATGCAATAACAAGAGCAACAAAACTCTTGGCCTGGCAATGTACATTCTAGCTTCAGAATATTGCAAGGCAAGAGGCGTGCCTTTCAAGGCAAGAATTTCTGATTTTACCGGAGAGGAGGTTAAGGAATAGTAAGTCAATCTTAGAGATTCTTAGAAATCCAAAAATATAAAAATAGCAGATTTCTATCTTTTTGGTAAAAATGAAGAAGAATATATTGATTGCAGCCCTGTTAATATGCGTCATTGTTGCAGTAATTATCGTAACATCTGCTTTTTCTTTTAGATATGCTTTGCCATTTTTCGGCGGTGTAATAGTTCAAAAAGCCGCAACGATGTGCAGCGAGAGCGATAATGGAGTTTTATTCTATACCAAAGGGACAATTTCCCTTTGCACAGGGAAAGATTGTGTTGTCAAAGGAGAAGACAATTGCAAAGATAGCAGCGCCTTAACTGAATATTATTGCACAGAAAAAAATGAGATAAAAACCGTTGAATTAAATTGCCCTTATGGCTGTGATGACGGCGCATGCATGACAAGAGGGCAAATACCAAAACCAAAAGTTCAGGAACAACCTTCCCTAGAAATAGAACAGCCAGCAGAAAAAACTGCAGAAGAACAGGTTAAAGAGATTATCTGCGACGAGGGCTGGCAGTGCACAGGCAAGTCAAAAATTTACCAGAATTTGGATTGCTCATTAGCAAAAGAAACATACTGCAAGTATGGCTGTAATCAAGGAGACTGCAAGACTCCTGCATTCTGGGAGAAATTTCTGCTGTGGCTGAATGGGCAGATAAAATAAATTCATCATCTGGTTTTCTTTGTGTAGAAATGGTAGAAGAAATTAAGCTTGGCAGGTATAGGCACTTTAAAGGCAAAGATTATGAAGTTATAGGCATGGCAAAACATTCCGAGACATTAGAAAAATTTGTTGTTTATCGTGCTTTATATGGCAATAGGGAACTGTATATAAGGCCTAAGAAAATGTTTCTTGAAAAAGTTGGGAAGGAAGGCAAACTTGTTAAGAGATTTGAATACACTGACTAGAAAAATTAGAAATTTATATTCGGAAAAATTATAGCAAGATTTATAAACCTCTAAATGATAAATTTTTTACTCAAAATGATTATTGTCATTAGGATGAGTGCTCTAAATTTTAATGTTAGAGTATGATGTATGTAGGGCAGTCATACTAGTGATAGCAAATTTTTTTTAGATAGTGATTTTAAGTGAATTTTTATAATATGTGCTAAACCAATTCATAAGTTTATAGGAGTGGCTTTATTTCAATTCTAGTTTATCCTGCTAGAGGCTGCTGCTCTTTGGTTTGGGCTAAGCCATGCAAGTTCCTCGTAAGAGTGCGAACTGCTCAGTAACACGTAGCTAACCTACCTTCAAGCCGGGAATACCCTCGGGAAACTGAGGCTAAGTCCTGATAGGATATGGATACTGGAACGTTCCATATTTCAAACGCAAGGCTTAAAGATGGGGCTGCGGCCGATTAGGTAGTTGTTGAGGTAATGGCCCAACAAGCCTGTTATCGGTAGGGGCTCTTAGTGGAGTTGCCCCGAGAAGGAATCTGAGACACTATTCCTAGCTCTATGGAGTGCAGCAGGCGCGAAACTTCTGCAATGCCCGCAAGGGTGACAGAGCAAACCAAAGTGTTTTCTCGCGAGAGAAAACTTTTCTCTATTGTAAAAAGACAGAGGAATAAGGACTGGGCAAGACTGGTGCCAGCCGCCGCGGTAATCCCAGCAGTCCGAGTAGCAGCCACATTTATTTGGTCTAAAACATTCGTAGCTAGTTGAGACAGTTTCCTGTCAAATCTTTCTGCTTAACAGAAAGGCGTGCAAGAAATACTACTCAACTTGAGACCGGAAGATGTGAGAAGAACAGCTGAAGTAGTAGTAAAATATGTTAATCTTAGCTGGACTAACAATAGCGAAGGCATCTCACAAGAACGGATCTGACAGTGAGGAATGAAAGCTAGGGGCGCAAAATGGATTAGATACCCATGTAGTCCTAGCCGTAAACACTGCTTACTAGACATTGTCTTCTCCTCGAGAGAAGGCAGTGCCGCAGAGAAGTCGAAGAGTAAGCTACCTGGGGAGTATAGCCGCAAGGCCGAAACTTAAAGGAATTGGCGGGGGGGCACTACCAGGAGTGACGCGTGCGGTTCAATTAGATTCTACACCGTGAACCTTACCAGGAGCGACAGCAGAATGAAGGTCAGTCTAAAGGGCTTACCTAACACGCTGAGAGGAGTTGCATGGCCGTCGTCAGCCTGTGCCGTGAGGTGACCAGTTAAATCTGATAACAGGCGAGACCTACGTCTATAGTTGCTACGTTAAGAGCACACTATAGAGACTGCATTCGTAAGAATGAGGAGGGTGTAGGCTACGACAGGTGAGTACGGCCCGAATCCCCTGGGCTACACGCGCGCGGCAATGGCAGAAACAATGAGATGCGACTCCGAAAGGAGAAGCCAATCCCTTAAATTCTGTCTCAGTCCAGATTGAAGTCTGCAACCCGACTTCATGACGCCGGAATTCCTAGTAATCGTTCGTTAGCAGCGAACGGTGAATGAGTCCCCGCCCCTTGCACACACCGCCCGTCAAACCAACCGAGTTATATCTTGGTGAAACTCTTCTTGAGGTGAACCTCGGTATGACAAGGTAGGTTAAGTCGACACAAGGTATCCGTAGGGGAACCTGCGGATGGATCACCTCCTAAATTTAAATTGGCAAAATTTCAGAAACTGAGTTTCTGATTGGCACATATATATATATATCACCGACGAGAAAAGCAGCAACCGCCCAACAAAAGATATAAAAACAATCTAACAGTAAAAACAGAGTGGGCCCATAGCTCATCTGGTAGAGCGCTGCCCCTGCATACAGCTTTCTTTCTTTAGAAAAGAAAGAAACCTTGCTTGGGGAAGAAAGAAACTACAATTCCCCCTGTAATGAAAGGCAGAGGTATCGGGTTCGATCCCCGATGGGTCCATCAACCTTTCTTTCTCAAAGAAATAAATCTTGGCGAAAGAAAGATAAAATACTTCTGCCCCGAATCATTTTGGAGTTCACAAGATCATATTCACAAATAAGGGCAAGCCCTTATCAACCCCTGTTTAAAACAGGATATGTGAAAATTATGACGCGAGTGTGCGAGGCACATTTGCCGACGCTGATAAACATATGCAAATTCAAATGAAAGTTGATAACCACGAAAATCTTCCAGATTTTCGGGGCATAGGAAATTATCAGATTTCCTCTGGAAAACCTTGGGTTTGCTTATATTCATATGAGGCAACATAGTGTAAAGATCCTAAAGAAGCTGCCAGATGGATAGCTTGGTTTGGGTTGCGAGGAAGGACGTGGCAAGCTGCGATAAGCTTTGGGGAGCTGCATGCAAGCTTTGATCCGAAGATTTCCGAATTTGAAACATTTCACAAGAAATTCTTCGTAAGAAGAAAGTATACGCGGTAAATTGAAACATCTTAGTAGCCGCAGGAAAAGAAAGCAATAGCGATGCCCTTAGTAACAGCGAGTGAAAAGGGCGCAAGGCAAGCCGAATTCTTTTCTGAAAAGAAGAGAAGATGTGGTGCTGCTTATCCTAAGCTCACGAGTCAAACTTCCCTGGAACGGGAGGCCATAGAGCATGATAGCTGCGTAGATTAAGTGGGTATGGATTGCAGTAAAGAGAGTAGTGTCTTCTGAATAGAAGGCATGAATACGGCAGAATTAACTGCCAACCTTAAACATGAGCCCAAGTCCGATAGCGAAATAGTACCGTGAGGGAAAGCTGAAAAGTATCTCTGGCGAGAGGTTAAAAGACTTGAAATCTGGCAGCGATAATTGGTTACGGCGTTAGTCGTAACGTACGTTTCGAAGAACGGGCCAGGGAGTTTATTTTTGTGGCGAGGTTAACCAACTTTGTTGGGCAGCCGGAGCGAAAGCGAGTCTGAAAAGGCGTGAGTCACAGGGATAAGACCCGAAGCCAGATGATCTATTCCTGGGCAAGGTGAAGTCTCCCTAACGGGGGATGGAAGCCTGAACAAACTCTGCGTGCATACGTGTTGATGACCTGGGAATAGGGGTGAAAAGCCAATCTAATCTGGCGATAGCTGGTTCCTGTTGAAATATGCCATAGTATAGTCTTGCGTTAGATGCCTACGGGGTACAGTACGGATTGAACTTGCAGAGCGTTTTTGCTACGGAGTTTTTTCCAACTCAGAATCTGTAGGTTTCATAGCAGGAAGCAGGGGCGCGGGGTAAGCTCGTGCTCCGAGACCGGAACAACGGAGCCTGAGGTTAAGGTCCTTAAATATCTGTTAAGTGCAAATCAAGTTAGTCTGGAATCTGAGACAGCAGGGATGTAGGCTCAGAAGCAGCCACCATTTAAAGAAAGCGTAACAGCTCACCTGTCGAGATTTTAGGCGACGTAAATGGACGGGGCTAAACAGATTACCGATACCTCAGTCATGCTCGGTAGAGCATTGAAGTAAACAGGCGTTCTGTCTGCGTAGAAGTTTTTTCGTAAGAAAGAATGGAGCGGGCAGGAATGAGAATCCTGGCGTTAGTAGGATCAGACTTTTCTGAGAGAGAAAAGCGCCGCAAGAGCACGGTTTCCTTGGCAATGTAGATCAGCCAAGGGTTAGTCAGTATCTAAGCCATGCCTTAACTGAGCATGGCGACGAACAGATGGTTAATACTCCATCACCATACTGCTGTGTATCTGCTGCATACGCCTTGCGATAAGTATAATCTCGCAAGAGATTTGTGCATATAAGCATATGGATTGTAATGAGATGAAGCATGCCAAAATGCATGACGAAGGTTTGCTGAATCGCAGGGCCAGTGAAAATTGCATCAGAATGCAGTGTGCCTGTACCTAGAATCGACACTGGTGCTCTGGCTTAGTAGGCTAAGGCGTGAAAGGACAAACCAGTTTAGGGAACTCGGCAATTTAGCCCTGTATCTTAGGTATAAGGGGTGCCTATATTCGTGTTTTGTCGAAAGGTGGAATGCGAAAGTAGGTTTCAATAACAAGGACTGCCGGACTGTTTACCAAAAACGTAGCCAAGTGCTGTGCCGAAAGGCAATGTATACTTGGTGAAACCTGCCCAGTCGTGGTGTTTCAAACTTCATTCCAATGAGGCTAAGACCCATGAAACGGCGGGCTTAACTGTGAGGCTCTTAAGGTAGCGTAATACCTTGTCGTCTGAATGGCGACTCGCACGAATGGTGTAACTAGGTAGTCACTGTCCCAAACTGGGGCCTTCTGAATCCATTGTCTGGTGAAAAGACCAGAAACTTCTTATGGGAAGCGGAGACCTTGTGGAACTTTACTGCAACTTGTCATTGTAAACTAAAATTAGGTGCATAGTGTAGGTAGGAGAATACGCGTAGTTTTGGCGAGGCGGCTCAACAATGTAACACTACCTATCTGTTTTTAGCTTACTCATCTCGCAAGAGAAACAGTGGCATGCGGGCAGTTCGGCTGGGGCGGCCCCCTCCCGAAAAGATATCGGGAGGGCTCAAAGACGAGCTCATCCCCTTCGGAAATGGGGAGTGGAGCGCAAAGGCAAAAGCTCGTCTGACTGTATTCCTAACAACACGGAATGCAGATGTGAAAGCAGGACTTAGCGAACCAACAAGCAGCTTTAATGGCCGCTGTTGATGTCAGAAAAGTTACCCCAAGGATAACAGGCTTGTCGCACCCGATAGTCCATATTGACGGTGCGGTTTGGTACATCGCCGTCGGCTCTTCCTATCCCGGCTGTGCATAAGCAGCCAAGGGTGTCGGAGTTCACGCATTAAAAGGGATCGTTAGCTGGGTTAAGAACGTCGTGAGACAGTTTGTATGATATCTATAAGAAGTGTCTTTGTGTGAGTGGAATGATTCGCTAGTACGAGAGGAACGCGAATTAGCAGCCTCTAGTGAGCTGTTCTCAAGTGGGAGGCAGCACAGCCACGCTGTATGCTGATAAGAGCTGAACGCATCTAAGCTCGAAGCAGCCCGCAAAAATACACAAAAAAGGCCGTCAAAAAACATGACGTTGATAGAGTTGGGGTGTAAGGTCCGAGGCAACGAGGATTTCAGCCCGCAACTACTAAAAGCCTTTTCAGGATATTTGCACTATGTTGCCTTTGTGATACTTTTTTAGAAATCCTTTCAAGGCTTTTAGTAATCTTTTATTCTTCAGGATAATTTTAAATAATTCTTTTTACTGAGTAGCATATGCCATACCCCCGCGGAAAAAAGCGCCCTAAGAGCTACAGGCAGAAAATGAGAAAGTCCATGCTCTCTTTCTACAGAAACAAAACCAAGAGCAAGTCTGCAAGGCAGAGAATAAGCAGCTCACTGAAAAAATACGCAGGGCAGTTGCCAGATACTACAGAAAGAATCCCCAAGCCAAAAAGAGGATATCTGAAAGGGCAAAAGATAGATACAGGGCGAATCCTGAAATAAAAAAGAAAATAGACAAATCAATGACAAACTGGTGGAAAGAGCATCCTTCTGCGAAAAAGGCAATGGCGGAGAAGATAAAGCGGTTTTTTATAGCTAATCCAAAAGCCCTTGAAGAGTTCATCAAGCACGGCAAAAACCTATTAAAAAAGCACCTCAGGACAAACCAGAAATTCCTCGTCAGAAGCAAAGGGGAACAGAAAATAGCCAATTTTCTTTATGAAAATAAAATCCCCTGCTCTTATGAATCAATCTCCCTGCCTATAACAACCAAGCCATATGCAGGAAACATCTGCCCCCCTGATTTTTACATCCCGAAATGGAATATCTTCATTGAGTTTTACGGCGGCTATCCCTCTGCATGGAAAAAGAAAGTCCTGAAGAACAAGCTCTATCCCGCCCATAAAATTCCTGTTCTTGCAATCACGCCTGCTGAACTCAAAAATCTGGGATATTACCCTCTGAAACAAGGAAAAACCCTTGGCGAAACCCCTATGGCTATGAAGTTTGAGATTGGGAAGTGGATAAAATGAAAATTTCAGTCCAGAACAATTACCTCTTTGCCTTTCAAAATCATGCCCTTTTTCATTCCATTCTTTAGAAAATTAATAATCTTGTCAGCAGTTTTCTTGTTGTGAGAATATGCAATTTTTACTTCCTCAATGACTGATTTTGTCGTTACCTCATCAAGAATTGCAAAACCACATTTCTTGCACACACATCTTACTGATTTCAACTGGCAATGGTCTATATTGATTGTATCGCATTTCAAAATACCGCCGCAAAACCGGCATTTAAAGCCTTTCTTTTTAAACCATCTTTCCATGTCTTTAGCTATACTCTCTTCAAATCCTTTTTGCATCTTTATTTTAGTGCTCATTTCCTTTTAAGTTTTATCCCCAAATTCTAACTTAGTTAACTTTATAATATTCTATAGTTCATAAAGTTTATGAAAATAAAAGAAATGAATGAAGATTCTAGACCGAGGGAGAGGTTAGTTAAATTCGGTGTTGAAAACTTAAGTGATGCTGAACTTTTAGCTCTAATCTTGGAAAAGGGCACAAAACAAGAGAATGTTATTGAAATGTCTAATCGCTTGATAAACAAACATGGTTTAAACAAACTTTCTGATTGCTCATTAAAGGAATTACAAGAAATAAAGGGCATAGGTTTTGCCAAAGCTTGCCAAATACTAGCTTTATTTGAGATAAATAAAAGAAATGTTCTCTCTGAAAAGCCTAGAACCTTCATTTCCTCTGCTAAATCTGTTTTTGATTTAATGAATGAAAAGCTAAAAGATGAAAAACAAGAACATTTTATAGCAATTTTGTTGAATAATAGAAATTATTTTATTAAAGAACAACTTTTAACTAAAGGTGTTTTAGATGCTTCAATAATAGACCCGAGGGAAGTCTTTAAGCCAGCAATTAAAAATTCTGCATCAAGGATCATCTTAGTACATAATCATCCTTCAGGCAATCCCGAGCCAAGTAAGGAAGATTTAGAAGTAACAAAAAAACTCTTTGAGGCAGGAGAGCTTTTAGGAATAAAAGTTCTTGATCATGTTATAATTGGCAGAGATAAGTATTGGAGTTGGAAAGAACATTAAACAATCTTTTCAAGCTCTTCAAAACCTTCTAATAACTCTTTAATTTCTTTTTTAGCTTCTTTTATTATCTCTTTGCTGTCTCTATAAATTGTTTCTTCGTGTTTTTCTTTCCTGTATTTATTTATCGATAAATCCCAATCATTGTCCTTTATCTCTTGAATTGACACAAAAAAATGTTTTTTGGCCTTATCTTCATTATTTTCCTTTAATCGATTATTAAACCCTTTCAAAATGTCAGGTATATCATTTTGCTGAATTTCGTTTCTCTTGTCATCTAAGCTAAATCCGTCCGCTTCCATATCATAAAACCAGACTTTTTCTGTTGGTTCTCCTTTTGTGAAATATAAAACTGCTGTTGAAACTCCTGCATAAGGCTTGAATATTCCTGAAGGCATAGAAATAATCATATCAAGCCTGCATTTTTCTAATAATAACTTTCTTACTGATTTATGGGCATTAGAATTGCCAAACAATACCCCATCTGGAACGATTACAGCACATCTCCCTCCAACAGATAGAGAATTATAGATTAATTCTAAGAATAATAATTCTGTCTTGCTTGTGCTTATTGTAAATTCGTCCGACTTCTCGCTTTCATTTATAGAACCCTTGAAAGGAGGATTAGTTAAGATTAGGTCATAAGTTCCATTTTCATTATATCTCTTAGATAATGTATCCTCGCCCTTAATTTGAGGATCGGTTATTCCATGCATCATCAAGTTCATGACTGCAATTCTAACCATTGTTCGGTCTATATCATATCCATATAAGGATTCTTCATCAAGTATCTTCTTTTTCTGGGGAGTTAATGTGCTGACTCCATTTTTTTGATTAATTTTGAGAATGTGTTCATAAGCGTTTACTAAAAAGCCAGCAGTTCCACAAGCAGGATCTAAAATTCTATCGCCTAATTCAGGTTTTGCTAATTCAACCATCATTTTAATTATGTGTCTGGGAGTTCTAAATTGACCATTCTTACCCGCAGTTGTTAATTCAGATAGCAAATACTCATAGATATCTCCTTGTGTATCTTGGTTTTGTTCTTTGATATGCAAATCATTGATTATGTTTACCGCCTCAATTAAAAGAGAAGCTGTTGGCAGGGAGAAGCTTGCGTCTTTCATATATTTAGAATATAGGGAGTCTTCTTCTCCTAACCCCCTCATAAATGGAAATACTACATCTCTTACATGTGATAAGATTCTATCTGAAGAATACTCGCTCCAAACAGACCATCTGCAGTTTTCATGTCCTGCAAATATAGATTTAAACTTAATGCCTTTTAAGGTTGCATTTTGCTGTTGCAAAACATCTTTATCTTGCATCTTTTTCATAAAGATTAAGTAGGATATTTGTTCAATTGCCTGCAGGGGATTAGAAATTCCTCCGCTCCAAAACTTATCCCATAACTTTCTAATCTTTGATTTGAGTTCCGCGTGTAACATGTTTATTGTTGTGAAGCCTCCTTTTTAGAGTGTTGTTTGTATCCTAGTTTTTCGAAAATCCAATCTGCACTTTGCGAAGCGGATTCTACTAAAACAGTTTTAATCGTCCAGTAAGCTCCGGACATAATCGTAGATGCACATGTTGGACATTTTAAAGCAAGGGAACCTATCCCAAGGGAATTAAAGACTCCCCCCACTAATCCAAATGTAACTTGATGAAATAATGTGGCAGATATAAAAGTTGCTTCTAAAGAAAATTTACCCATTTCTTGATAGAATTTTTGATAGCTTTCATTTATGTGTTGTCTTTTATGATCTTTGGCACTTAGTATGACTGAGTTATAATTGTTAATTAGAGGGCTGTATTTTGTTATTGCCTTAGATGCCTTTGACCAATCTTCCTGAGCGGTTTTTAGTTTAGGAATATTTGTTCTCGTTTGCTCATTAACTATTGAAATAAAATTATTTATATTATCTGCAAAATTTTTGTAATCTTCATAACTCTCTACCGAACTAAGATTTAGAGGTTTTAGAGTAGATATTTTGTCAACAAAAACATCGTTCTCCTTATTTTCACCAATTATAGAATAACCCGAGAATTTTGCAAAGAATAATCCGAAAACCACTAAGAGAATAATACCCACAACAATTAGCGGAGCCATTGCTTTTTTGTTCTTCATCTTCATAACTCCCCCCTAAACGCTTTCTGCGTCAAAGAATTAAATAACTCTTCTGAGTTCTGCTGAGTTTTCTTGATATCTTCTTTCATTTTTTCTACATGTTCAACAATTTTTGCAAATTTTTGCTGGAGAGGAAGAGGCGGAAGAGGGATTTTAAGGGAAGAATATTGTTTTGCATTAATATTTGGCTGTGCAACTACTTTTTGTTTTGAATTTATCCATGCCAAATACAATGGGGTTTTAGTAAAATAATAAATGTATTCTGGAATAATTTTATGATTAAATCTATATCTAATTAAATATCCTGCATATTGATAATTAATTTTATCTGAATTATATAAATAAGTTTTCCCAACAGTAGCCCCTGAACGTGCAAACAATAAATCTCCTTTCTGTAACAAATATTTTTCTTCCGTCTTAGAAGGAGAAACTTTTTCTTTTTTTAGAGTTCCATTTTCAGTTATATCGGTTATTCTTATATACCTTGTTTTTCCGTCATAATTTATCGCACTTGCTCCAGAACCATACTCTCCAGAGACAATGCAAATTTTCTTATCTCCCAATTCAATTTCTTCAAACCCTTTATTATAAAACATCTCATTAAACACACTCTTCAAGTACTCATCAAGTAAATCATTAGCATTCTTGCCTCTTTCCTTAAGTTTTTCTGCTTTTTCTAAGATTTTGATGATTCTTTCTTGTTCTTTTAAATTTGGGGTGCCGTCTCGGAGGAATGGGAGGAGGATTTTTATTTTAATTATAAAAGAATTATTGATTCCTCTTTGAGTTGAACCAGTGCATAATTTATCTTTCTCTAAATTAAATCGCTTTGTAGTAAAATAAAGTCTGATATAATCTGGGGAAATGTTTTTGTTTAAACCAATTCCTGCAAAGCCTGTAGAAAGAATATATTGCTTTACTTCTTGATCATTATTTTTTGTAAAAGCATAAACCTTTAATGTTGCTTGCATTTTAGCAAACCAGATAGAATTTATAACTGGTTGCATATTTGCTCTTGAAGGTCGATTATTATACTTAATTTTACATTCTATTTTTTCTATTTTTGTTCCTTTAATTGATTCTGTAGAAAGATAATCTTTTTCTCCTTCAAACTCTTTTATACCGCTTCCTAAAATTTTAAAATAATTTTTATTTCCGAGTTCTATCTCTTTCCAATTATTTGTTATTAGTTTAGTTTTCATTTTTATTTAAATTACTTAGAATTTTATAGATATCATCTTTTAATAAATAAATTTTAATTCTTTTGTATCTTTTTTGTAGTCTATTTTTAAAATCTTTATCTTCTGTCACAACAATATCTATTTGATCTTTATAAGTTTCAATAGAGTGTGTCTGTAGGGTATCACTAAAATCTGTGCCAAATTTCAAAGCTATTTCTATTAATTCTTTTATAAAATCTCCAATTTTAAATTTTTCTTTAGGATTTGGAGGGATAGGTATAAAAATATTCTCCCAAGCAGATTCTTTTTTAAATAAAAAAGCTTCGGCATCTTTTCTTGATTTTTTTCTTCTTAGAGCTGATGCGGTTTCAACCCCTGAAAATCTTGAAACGAAAAATCTTAGATTTTTCTTCTTTGAAAAATCTTTTACAATTTTATCTATAAATTTTTTACATTCGTTATGATTGTTATCTTTTTTAGAATAACTAACAAAAATGTTAGAATCTATAAAGATACCCTTAAAATTTTTATTCATCTAAATCTCCTGCTCTTTTTTATTGCCCAGAAACTTACCTTTACCCTTCTTGGAACCTTTTTTGTACCTGTAAAAGAAACTCTTCTTCCATATTTATCTCTAAAGCTAACTCTAACTCTTTTAGGGACTTTTTTCGTAGCCCAAAAACTTACTCTTCTAGCCATCTTAATCCTCCGCCTCCAAAATTTTAATCAATTCTGTATCTATAAGATCTATTTTGTTTACACTTCTTATAGTAATATCAACTTTTCCGCCAGTTCTCGGATTAATAACTATATCTAAAGGTTCTTTTTTTCCGGTAATTTTATTATCAAAAATTTGTTTTTTCCACAACACTGCATTTTTATCTATAATAATTATCTTATTGCCCAATACTTTTTCTGGGACTGAAATTATTCTATATCTATAATCTAATCTTGGATATTTTTCCTCATAATCAATTCTGTTCATTAATTTAGTAAATATTTCTACATAAAACTTCGTAGAGATTAGAATACAAGCGTCATTAAATTCTATGTGCTTTGGAAATTCTTCAATATCCTCTCTTATTTCAGTCTTGTTTATCTCTTTTTTGTTCAAAAGAACATCGATTAAAAAATCTCTTTCTCCAATTGCTACTATTCTACCCGCACCAGGAAGCTCTGGATGAAAATTTGGCAAAATTAACATATCATCATCAACTAATGGTCTTATTCCTATTTGAGTAAAAGACCTGTCTGTTTTTTCAGTCGCATCAACTTTTACAATGTCTTCAATAACTAAACTTCTACTATACTCCTCTATAGTATATTTATGAAATTGTTCGATTTTTTCTTTGTTATACATTATCCTTTTTCCTATTTATTTTAAAATTCCATTCTTTTTGTTTTAATCTTATTTTTTCCTCAGCCATTTCTTCATCTTCTTTCTTTTTTATCAATATATTTTTATTGAATGACTCTGGATTTTTTTCTATTTCTTCTCTAATCATCTCTCTAAGTTTAGTATTAACTGTTTTATTTTCTGTTTGACATATTTTTATAAAATTAGCAAATTCACTTCTATATACTCTTGTAGAAACAATCTTTCTTTCTTCGCCTCTCAAGGGGTTTTTCTTAGTCATCAAATCTGCAAGAATTCTGGCTTTTTAAAGTTTACTGAAAAAAGGTGTATACACCTTTTTGTTAATTATATACTAAAACTTCTGTTCTTGGCGACTTATGCCCTAAATCTAAGGTTAAAGGAATAGGCATATTAACCTCTTTATCTCCTTCTTTAAAGGCAATTATAAGCAAAACGTAAACATGATTTGTTTTGTATGTAA
The DNA here is from genome assembly GCA_018303805.1 of Candidatus Pacearchaeota archaeon. GTDB lineage: Archaea > Nanobdellota > Nanobdellia > Pacearchaeales > DTIR01 > JAGVXL01. Next base: position 26,139 of record JAGVXL010000001.1, read on the forward strand.
CAGACATTTTCATGCTTTGGATATGTTTTAGAACTTCTTTGTTAATCCCTAGGTTTTCGCTGGCATCCATAACTTCAATACCACAAATAAGGTTATTATGGCTTACATCTAAAACAAAATCTCCAATATCTAAAGAAGCCTTTACCTTTTCTCCATCAGATATAAATAATATGTCACTATTTACATCATAATCTATTGTTTTAATTGGTCTTGCCATTTTCTATCAGCATTCCAAGCACTGATTACTTTTAAACCTTTTGAGAGTTCAATCTCAATTATCAAAACTAAGGAATATTTTCTGCTCATTTTGAACCATAATTTAAACCTATCTTTTCCCTTTCCTTGTTCGATCCTCTCTAATTTGTCGATTTGCGATAAAAAGCTTCTGATCATACTCTCATTTACTGGTCTTTCTTCACTTCTTTTATAGAAATGAGAATCAAAAATAATGCTGTCTTGATTTAACTTTTCAAGAAACCCCTTAATTTCCTTTAATTCCATCTTATTTCCACTTTAGCTTATTGCACTTTTGCACAATTACCTCCAGCTGTTCCTTAGTAAAAACATCTAAGGGTCTACCTTCTGCTAAAGGATGTTCTGCAAAGTTCTTTAACTCAACATGCTTCGCTCGGATAAAGACCTGCTCTAACAATCTCAAAAACTTAAGTTGTTCAGAATTATAATGCTTATTTTTACTCGCTACAAATTTATCAAATTCCCATTTAATCATCTCTTGAGGATCGGGTAATCCCTTAATCTCTACTAATTCTCTTAAAAACAAGACAAAATCCTTAGTTTGTTGAATATTCTCTATTGTGAAAGAAGGATTTAATTCTTTCAGTTGCTTTTCAATTTCTAAAAGTTCTTCAGAAGTAACTCCCTCACCATCTTTAATCTTCTTTAATAATTTGTTACTATTTATGAAATATTGATAGTCTGGATCTTCTTTTACTTGCATTATTTCTTTTTCTACTTTCAAAACAATATCTGGAGCATTAATTTTTATCATGTTCTTTCTATCAGGTTCATAGAAAATCATTAAGGGAGCAATCTCTCTAATCAAAAAATCAGCATCTTCAAAGGTAATTTCTTCCCAAAATGGCTCTTGCTGAATTTTTATTAAATCCTCTTGCTTTTGTTTTATTGCATCTAAATTTTTATCCCAGATTGATTCTACTTTGTTAACTACAAATTCTTCTATCTTCCCAATTTTTTCTTTATCATTTTCTTTAATATAATCAAATAGTTTAACACATTTAGAAATAAATCCATAAACTTTGGCATTTTGAGAAGGGGCATAAATTAATAGGGGAGCAATTTCTTCTCTTAATTCTTTAACATGTTCCTTTAAATCAAACTTAGAAGAAACAATTTTTTTTATAATTTCTTTTTTTTCAATAACTAAGGGAGATTCTATATCAATCTCTTTAATTGTATCTCTAATTTGTTTTTCAACAATCTTTTTTTCTTTTTCATCTAATTTCCTTTCTAAAGTATCTACTTGTTCTAAAAATATTCTCGTCTTGGCATCTGTCCCAGAAGATTTTTGTTTTGAAGCATTTAATTTATGCATTAAGACATTAGACCAATCCCCAAACTTAAAATCTAATATCAAGAAATCTTCTTTTGTATGTTGCCCATCTTGATTAGTTGGGAGCCATTCTTTATATTTACAAGCAGAAATACTCCTTGTTCCTCTTCCAAGCATTTGCCAAAACCTTATTGGAGAAATAACTGGTTTAACAAAAACTAAATTCATTATTTCAGGAATATCTATCCCTGTATCTAAAACACCAACAGATAAAGCGATTCTTGGACTATCTCTCTTTCCAAATCTTTTTACTTCATCCATATAACGAGATTTATCTGAAGTAATTACTTTTACATCTTTAGCTAAAGTGGGATAAATTTTTTGAAAAAGTAATTCTAATGCCTCTGCATGTTTTACACTTGCACAGAAAAATATGCTTTTGCATGGGCGATCGTCATCAGATTTATAGCATCTCTCAACAAACTCTCTTATGATTAATTCATTAGTTTTCTCATCTGTAAAAAATCTTTCAAATTTAGAGCCCGGTGTCTGGAATTTTTCAGGTTCTTCTTCTTGTAATCTTAAGGATTGTTGTAACTCCCTGCTTAATTTTTTTCCTTCAATCCCTAATGATAAAACTTTGGTTTCAATAATATCTGAAACGTAAGGAACTAAAACCTTGTCATTTACGGCAGAGTCATAGTCATACTTAACAGTTGGTTCTCTCCCCTCACAGTTAAAGAGGTCAAAAGTGTCTCTTGTTTCTACTGTTGAGGGTGTGGCAGTCAATCCTATTTTAAGAGCATCAAAATATTTGAATATATCATTGTTCTTGTCATAGTAAGACCTGTGGGCTTCATCAAAGATAATTAAATCAAATGCTCCTGTTCCGAATTTTTCGTAGAATTTTCCTCTTGGTTTTTGAGGAGACATTAAAGTTTGAATAGTTGACACATAAAGCCTTGCAGTATCTGAATAACCTTCCTCATTTAATTCACAAACAGGATCATCTGGAAAAAATTCCTTGAAACCTTTTTCTTTAGCCTGATTTCCTAAGGAAATTCTGTCAGTTACAAATAGCACTTTTTGAATATAATCTGCTTTTCTAAGTGCTTCAATAACTGCCATCGCAACTCTTGTTTTACCTGTTCCGGTCGCCATATTGATTAATGCTTCTCTGTAACCTTTAGAAAAATGTTCTAATACACCTTTTGCTGCTTCAACACCCCTTCTTCTGTCTACTATTCTTAAATTAATTTTAATTTTAGCAGGATCTCTTCTTTTTTGCATTAAACTAACAATTCTATGCAGATCTTTCTGAGAAAATGGAAGTTTTACTTGTCTTCTTCTATCCAGATCATCAACATAATACCAATTTGTTCCATTTGTCAAGAAAATAGGTATTTTTATTTTAATTTGTTTTTCAATATCCTCTCGGTAGGTTCTTGCTTGTATCTCTCCTTTTTCAACACTAACTGAAGTTTTCTTTGATTCTATTATTGCAATAGGGCTTCTATCTTCATCTAAAAGCAAGTAATCTATAAAACGGTCTACCCCTCTTTCAATTCCTGCTTCACGACCGATATATTCTTTAAGTTGAAATTTAGATCTGACTGGATTAACTTCTTCTTTAACATAATGCCCTCCAACTTTCCATCCTACCCTTTCTAAAACTGGATTAATCAGTTTTGTTCTTGTATCTGCTTCATTTAGACTCATTTTAAATCCTGCTTTACTTAATAACCCCAATCTCCTTTAATAAATTTAGCCTCTTCTGATGCTCTTCCTCACTAATCTCCTTCCCTTTCTCTTTTTCTCTTTGGTCTTGAATAGCTTTGTTAACTCTTATCTCCCTTCCTCTAATAATATTAGCAATCATCTGCTTCTTTCTTCCCATTACAGCCATAATAAAGATAGAAATAAAGAATTTTTAACCCTTTTCCCACCCAACCTGCCAAACTTCGCCTAATCAAGCCCTGCCTGTAATCTATAAAGCTGGCAGTATTTTCCCTTTTTCTTCAGCAAATCCTTGTGATTTCCGACTTCAGCAATCTTCCCTTTGTCAAGCACAACTATTTTGTCTGCATCCCTCACTGTTGAGAATCTGTGAGCTATTATTATTGTCGTCCTTCCCTTTATCAGCCTTTTTATTCCCTGCTGGACTTTCCTCTCTGATTCAGCGTCAAGTGCGGAAGTAGGCTCGTCAAGAACAAGTATTTTTGGATTTTTTAGGAAAGCCATTGTCAATGCTATTCTCTGCTTCTGCCCGACTGAAAGCTTTATTCCCCTTTCGCCCACAACACTATTATACTTCTTCGGCAAAGAGATTATGAAGTCATGGGCATTTGCAGCTTTTGCGGCATTTACAATCTCCTTGAAGCTTGAATTTGGGCTTGCATATTTTATGTTGTTTATCAAAGTGTCATTGAGAATGCTTATTTCCTGAGGGACAATCGCAATCTGCTCCCTAAGCCATTGCAGCTTCAGTTTGGAAATTTCATCATTATCTAAATAAATTTTTCCCTTGGATGGCTTGTAATAGCCAAGAATCAGCTCTGAAAGTGTTGTTTTGCCAACTCCACTTTTCCCCACCAGCGCAACACTCTCCCCAGCATTAATTTTCAGGTTTATGCCCCTTAAAGTTTTCTTGTTTCTTATATAGCCAAAATCAACTTTCTTGAATTCAATTTTGCCATTGAAATTTTCAATTGTTTTATTCCCATGCTTCATCGCCTCGGGAACTATTTTCTTCAGCCACATAAGCCTCTTGATTGCAATCATCGAGCGCCTGTACTGCTTGTAAACTGTGCTCAGCCTGAAAAAAGGGCTGAATGACAGGTTGATATAGCCAAAAAACATCACAAACTCCCCCTGGGTAATTTGCCCGTTTCTCAAAAATAAAATCGCAATACCAAGAACAGCGACAAAGCTTATATTATAAATTATGCCCTGAATATGCGAAAGCCTTGCCGATTTATTGGCGCTTTCCCTGTATGACGGCGCTGCTTTTTTAATCAATGAATTGAAAAAATTCTTCTTCTCGCTCTCCTCCATAGTGAAATTTTTTATGAGAAACACATTGTACAGCTTGTCATATATTGTTCCGTATTCCCTCTCAAACACCTTGTGCATCTTTTGCTGGGCTTTAAGTATCGCAGGCGTCATCTTCAACGTTATCAGGCCGTATACCAAAAATGTAAACACGACAATCAATGCAAGCTGCCATTGTATCAATGTCATTGCAATCAATGCAAAGGCAAGGAAGAGGATGGATGGCATGATATCCGAGGCAATCTCTATCATTGACTGCAGGTTCCATGAGCCTCTTGAAACCTTCTCAAGAATCTCCCCTGTTTTCTTGGTTTTATGGAAAGATATAGGTAGTGTAAGAAAGTGGGAATATGCCTCTGCCTCTGACTGCAGGGAAACCTTCGCGCCAAGGGCATCGCCAATCGTGGCGGTTTTTGTTGAAGTGTAATTTGACACAAGCCCAAAAAAAGCCCACACGAAGATAAGTGATGCAAGAAGGGATACTGTTGTGTTTGGGATAAGCGCAAGGTCAAACATCCTGCCATAAATGTAGGGGACAAACGCCGCGAGAATGGAGCCGAAGGCGGCTATCGCTATCATTGAGGACAATTCCTGTTTATAGTCCCTGAACAGCCCAAAAAAAAATTTGAGTGCTGGCCCCTCCTTCACTTTCATAGCATAAAAACCAAAAAGAAATTTAAAAACCTTCGCTAAGGGGCTGATGCCCCTTCCGAACCCCCAGAACCCCCCCTGCACATCAAACAGAACCTTGATTAGAAACCTAAACTCCCTTCACTCTTCCTGCTCTTCTTCAAGCCTCTCAATCTCATCACTCATCCTGGCAACTTCTTTTCTCCAGTAGTCTTTTGTTGTGTCTTTTCTTCCTTCAAGAGTTTCTATTTTTTCAAGATGCTTCTCTCTTTGCTTTTTCAGCCCCTCAATTCTCTTTTCTATCTGCTTTCTTCGCTTTTTGCTTTTAACCATTCTTCCTGCTCCTTTATCTTTTTGTTAACATAACTATAAATCTTTCTTGCCTGTTCTGTGCTTATTCTCTTTAAGCCGCTGGATTTTTCTTTTGATCTCTTGTAGGCATAATACGCTTCTTTGTCGCCAGAAAGCCTTACTATGAGCTTTAACAGCTCTTTTGTTGCAGGAATCTTATTCTTTGCCATGCAATCAACAATATGAACCTCCCTCAACCTCAAAATCAGGGAATACGCTATATTATCTGATATTTTATGCCTTCCTGTTTTTTTATCCTCTTCTAATTCTATAAACTTTTCAACAATCTTCATAGCAGATTTTGTTGTTTTTATATGCCATTTGAGGTTCTTTTTGTTCAAATTCCATTTTGCATATTCCTTTATCAAATCCCCGTTGATTATTGCTTGGGCTTCTTTTATCATTGGCAGAATTGGAAGCGCATTCTCGCTTAATTGCCTTTCAACCTCCCCCTTAGAAATGTAGGTTATATCATATTTCCCTTTCTTGATTTTCTTGTTTACATTCTCGGTTATTACCAATACATCAACATCACTGCCCTCTTCCTGCTCGTTTCTGGCGTAACTTCCTGCAACATAAACTCCTGCAATCCTGCTTAGATAGCCCCCCACAATTCCCAGTATATCTCCTTTCAAATCAAGCGGTTTTTTAATTAGCTCTATCTTGGCATTGCCATTCAGCCAGTCCCTTGGCAGCAGAACTCCCGCGGAATTCCCGACTTTTATTATGGGCTTAATCAACTCCTGTTTCATAGTTATAACAATGTTATAACATTTAAAAACCTTTCGTCCTAGTTACCAAGAGATTAGCCCCTGCCAACCCTAACCCAATCCAAAATCTATCTCAAACCAAAAGAAATCCTTAAGCAAATCCATCCTGCAGAACCAATCCCTTCATATATCTGCTGAACTATTTTTTATTTCACGCACTTGCATGGCTTGTAGCCCTCATTCAGGGCTTTTGCCCTTGACTTGAATATAATCTTGTTCTTCGGCTTTATGTTTTGTGCGAAAGGGCAGTTCTTTTCATGGAATAACTTTCCTCCGCGCTGCGCAACAAATGTTTTTCGCTTCTTTTTATGCACAGAAACAGAAGCAATTTTTTTAACAGCCTTAATAACTTTCTTTTTTGTTTTCTTGACTTTCTTTGGCTTTATCTTTACTTTCCTGCTTACTTTTTTAAGAATCTCATCCTGCTTACTTTTTATGGTTTCCAATTCGGCTATTATCTTGCTTACATCAAGCCTTACATTATTGAACGACTTGATAACATTCTTCTCAAGTTCCTTGTCCATTCTCTCCCCATTACTATTATATAATTACAATACCCCCCTTATTTAAATCTTTCTGAAATAATTTTTGAACTGTCTGCCCTCACCAAGGGGCTGATGCCCCTTCCAAACCCCTAGAACTCGTGCCTGATGGCACTCGCCCTAACCCGCCTGCCAGGAAAAAACGCTGCCGAGACCTTTAGATATACCTTGCCAATATTTAGGTGTATGGAAATTAGTAAGGAAGTTCCGTTCATGGTAAACAGGGGATTTGGCGGCAACCTGAGAAGCGGCTCAAGCATTGATTTTGCCTTGGACCTGCAGAAGAGCAAAAAGCTGGGGGAATACAAGAAACTGGCTTACTTGATAAAAATCATGAGCATAATTCCCAGAATAAAAAACCCAATATGCCTATGAACGAGACAAGGCTTACAACAAACGTGCTGAGCAGTATCCATGCAAGGGCATTAATCATCCTTAAATTAAAATCCAGGAATATAAAAAGCTAACTGCGGAGAAAAATCTTTCCCTGCTTCTGAACTTTTCCCTAGAAAATTATTTATACAACCCACGCTTATTATTAAGATGCCCAGAAAAATTGTTGATTATCAAAGCCTGAGAAAATTATTAGATATAAGTGTTGTTGAGATAGCAACCGCTGTTGGCGTTACAGTCCCCTATCTGGAGAAACATCCAAAATCAGAGAAAATCCAGCAGGAGTTAAAGAAGATATTCCGCATTTATGAAACGCTGAGCAAATTCGGCAATAAGGATATTTCTGTATGGTTAAGAAAGCCCAATGAGGATTATGAAGGCAAGTCCCTTCTTGAAATTATCTTGGCAGGCAAGGCAGAAAGTGTAGGGGGATATATAGACGAAATGAATAAAGGGGCGTTGTCTTGAATATTCCCTAAGAACTATTTATGGATAAAAAATTCTGAAGGCATATAATATTCCATTCTTGCCTTATTTAGGAAAACCCTCTTCTCATTTACAATCAATGATTCCAAGTCCTTTGATTCCTGCTCGCTCAATCCAACAAGGCTGAGCACCTTATCTTTATGGACAGTAGGGACTTCTTTTAACTTGTCTATTGCATGAACCGCATTTTTGGCGTAAACATAAAGATGAATCTCCCTTGCCTTACCTTTGCCGAAGTGCCCCTGAAGCGTTTGAATCTTATACCAGCATTCCATTTTGCTTTTGTTTAAACAAATTCTCTTAATTTTCTTGATCTAGAAGGGTGCCTTGAATTTCTTAATGCCCTTGCTTCTATCTGCCTTATTCTTTCTCTGCTTACCCCCATAACCTTTCCTGCCTCTTTAAGAGTGAGGGGTTTATTTCCATTCAAACCAAATCTAAGTTCCAAAACTTCTTTTTCCCTTATTGGCAGCGTGTTTAAGATGTTTTCTATAATACTCTTCCTGTCTAAATCCTCAGCCTGAGCCGGTTCATAAACCGGAAGCAGCTTCCTATCAATATAGCTCAAGGAAACAAGCTTTTCTTTTGGGATCTCTTTTTCAGCAATCATCTTTTTGGTTTTTAGGTATCTTATCTCTTCAGGAAAAACATCCTCGTCCAGCATGAAATACCCTTTTTGCCTGTAAAATTCACATATTTTATTTTGGGTTTCCTCGCTAGGGTACATTCTGAGACTTTCGTAATGCAAAAAAACCCCGTAAGAAATACCAAGCTCTTCTGCAACCTGTTTAGCACTTAAACCAAGGCTTTCCCTTGCTCTAACAAGCTCTGCATTCTTTAATCTGGCTTCAAGCCGGAGATTAAAGCCGCCTTTTGTCCGGTATTCTTTAGTTTCCATAAAATAGAATATCAATCTTTGCTTTTAAACCTTTCTATCTGTAACCACTTATGAGTAACATATTATGCTAGAAGTACATACAGGAACCCAAAAGAAACAGTAAACTTCTTAAATCCCCATTGCCCTGAAACTGGAGAGGTGATTTCTGCTCAGGGAATTCCTGAGGATTTTTAAATGAAAGATAATCTAGAATCAGGGCTTGAAACAGAATCAGAATGCGGACTGGAATTTGATGTGCCTATTAATGCTTACAATGTGGCTGAAGCTCTTGAAAAAGACATAAAAAGGAAGAAGGCAAAATATTTCACAGGGCTGCCATTTCGAATTACAGGCTATAATGTCTCCCTGAACACTCTAGGAATCCATTGCAGAAAGCAGGATGAGGCAAAACTCAAGGAAATTCTCACAAAATATTTTTCCATGCTCAAGGAAACCTGAAGAATTAACTTTTTATATTATAATTTCCTTGTAAAATCATGCATGCAGGCATTATGAAAAAAAGAGAGATGATGGAGCAGCATAAAAAAGGCGCTGCTTTGTTCAGGGAGTTTATTCTAGGCGGGCAGGACGGGCTTGTAAATGTTCTTGGCATTATCCTGGGATTGGCAATTGCAACGCATGACGCCAAAATTGTTATAATAGCAGGGCTGGCAGCTGCATTTGCAGAATCAATTTCTATGGGCGCTGTTGCATTCACATCAACAAGAGCCATGGAGGATTATTACAGCAGCGAAGAGGCAAGAGAGAAATATGAAATGAAGCATTATCCAGAAGTTGAAAAATCTGAGATTTATGACATCTACAGGCAGAAAGGTTTCAAGGGAAAATTACTGGGTGATATTGTAAGGCATATAACCTCTAATAAGAAAAGATGGCTTGGCATAATGATGAAGGAAGAGCTGAACTTGACAAAGGAACTTTTAAGCCCTGTAAAAGCTTCATTAATTGTTCTTGTGTCAGCGCTTGTCGGCTCATTCATCCCGCTCATGCCTTTTTTCTTCCTGCAGATAAAATTAGCAATAATCCTGTCATTGCTAATTTCTGCGATTGCCTTGTTTGTAACAGGGGCAATAGAGGCAAAATTGACAGTTGGAAATTTTGTAGCAAAGGGCACGCAGCTTATGTTTATAGGAATGCTTGCCGCCTTCGTTGGCTTTATTGTAGGCAAAATTTTTGGCTTTGCAGGCTGAACATTGTGACATAAACATATCCAAGAGACAATAATTAACAGCTAGAGATGTGCAAAGCCCTGAACAGAAAATTTTATTAATCCCCACAGCATAGTAATATCAATGAGGATTTCATTTTTTATGTCAGGATTTCTTGTCTTCTCTTTTGGCATATTGCTGATGCTCCCATCCATTGTCATGAACGCATCAGCTACAGAAATCAAGACAACAAACCAGGCATTAAGCACAATAACAGGCAGGGTGATAAGGGAGGTTGGCAGCATAAACGCAGATGCCTCCACATTCAGCAAAATCTCTGCGTGGCTTGTTATAATTGGCTTAATTCTGATGGCAGTCTCCCTATTGTTTAAATTTGTCTAGGATTTTATCTTTTTGCAGATAAATTAAATCTTACTCTAAAATTGTTTCGAGAAATCTTGGGACTTCTGCCCAGATATCCTTGGCATTGCCAATGAAAAAAAATCTCTTGTTGTAATGAACAAAAAAGAAAAAGCTTTCATCCTTGCCGCCGAAGAAAAACGGCTCTTGAATCCTTAAACCATAATCAGGAAGCAGGAGCCTGCCTTTTTTTATGGCATCTTTCCTGTCTATTTTTAGCTCAGAGCTTCTTACTTGGCAGCTAAACTCATCTTTCAAGCCATTCTTGTCTATTTCTGCCTAAATCCTTACTTTGCCTTCCTGCCAATCCCTTAAGATTTTTCTGGCTGTCTTGTCAACGTCAACAAGATTTCCCTTGCTTATGAAATTCATTTTTCTTCCAAGCTTTTCAATCAGCATCTCCATATCGCCTGCAGAATCAATCCCGTAAAACTCCTCAAATTCCCCTGGATATTTTTTAATTAAGCCAAAGACAGTTATATTTGGGTCTTTGACTTTGTCCCATGTTCTCACCCCAATTTGCGTATGTTTTTCCAGATTTCTCTTTTCAGAGCCTGTTTCCTTTTCAGGAATAACTCCTGGAGTGTCTAGAAGAAGCACGCCTTTTGCCAGCCTTATTTTTTGCATGCCTCTTGTGAATCCCGCCTCTGCGGCGGTTCTCGCGACAGGCCTTCCCACAAGCATGTTTATGACAGAACTTTTGCCTGTGTTAGGGTATCCTATCACGCCAACCTGAGCCCTTTCGTAATTCCTATCTGTTTCCCTGCCTGTTTTTTTCACTTCTATCTTTATCCTGTCCCTTAAGCCAGAAACCCCCTCTCTGCTTTTGCAGGACACAAAGACATAGGGCTGCATGTGCTGCAGTTCAATTTTGCTTTTGGCTTCATTGACATCAATCAAGTCAGACTTGTTCAGGACATATATTATTTTCTTTCCGCTTTTTATTATGAGGTCTTCAAACTCCTTGTTCCTTGTTTCCTCAATGAATCTTGCATCCAGAATTTCAAGGACTATGTCAGAGATTCTTATAACTTCTCTTGCAACAAGCGGATAGGATTTCCTGTGCTTGTTGGTGCCTTCAATCCTTCCTGTCCTTCTAGAAGAAAAAATATATTTCACCCGCATCACTAAAGAAACAAAATAAGGTTTAAAATTCTACCTAATCTGCGCTGTGCCGTGTGCAGGAGAATAGTTTCAAACAGGATTGAAACTTAAACAGAGTTTATAAATAAGTTCTTTCTTATTTGAACATGGATGATAAATTCATTATAAGTTCCTTGAATGATGACAAATCAAGGGAGATAGCAGAAATTCTCGCAAACAAAACCGCAAGGAAGATTCTTGACTTCTTGTCAGAGCATGAGTCATCGGAAACAGACATTGCAAAATCTTTGAACTTGCCTATCTCAACAGTCCATTACAATATGCAAAAGCTTCTGAAAACAAGGATAGTAGAAATCAAAGACCATTTCTGGAGCGAGAAAGGCAACAGAATAAATATTTATAGTGTTGCAAGGAAGATGATTGTCATTGCCCCAAAATACGCAAGAGGCTATAATGTTCTTAAAAGTATTATTCCCGTGATTATTGTTGCGATATTTGCAATAACACTTATTACTCTTATGTATAATACAAAAATACCGCCCTTGCCAGGCATCCAAAACTCTGCAGAGGAGATTTCAGATTTGAAGAAATTCTCCTCTCTAGGGGAGTTAAGGGATTTTGTAAGGAAAAATGCCGAATTCAAATATTTTGGCTTGTATTATGCAAGAGAACTTACTACCGCTACAGGAACTACTGCTTCAGAATCAGAACCACAAAAAGCAACAGAATTCTCAACAACAAACATACAGGTTGAGGGGGTTGATGAAGCCGATATAGTTAAGAATGATGGCAAATATATCTACACACTTTCTGGAAACAGCATTGTGATTGTTGATGCATATCCGACTGAAAATGCAAAAATAGTTTCAAGGATAAATTTCACAGGAACAGCAAGTGAAATTTTCATAAACAACAACAAGCTTGTTGTTTTTGGCTTTGAGCAGGAGAGTTATGCATATATTGCTGGTTCAGAAGAGATAAAGACAGCAGAAGCAACCCAAAGCATGATTCCTCCGATTTACAGTTCCCCAACAACATTTATGGAAATCTACAATGTTGAAGACAGGGCAAACCCGGTACTTGAAAGAAACCTTTCGTTCAGGGGAAGCTATTATGACTCGAGGATGATAGGGAATTATGTTTATGCAGTGGTTAATCTGCCAGTTATAAACTATAACAATATAATAATGCCGGCATATGCTGAAACTGGCTTGATAAGAGAGGCAAAAGCAACAGACATATATTATTTTGACATTCCAGATGCATCATACAACTTTGTGACAGTTGCAGCAATAAACTTGCAGGATGAAGAAGAAATTTCAACTAAGGTCTTTATGATGGGCAATACGCAGAATATGTATGTTTCTACCGATAACATTTATGTGACATACCAAAAAATCCTTGATGCAAAACACTATAATGAAAAACTCATTGCTGATGTTTATCTTGTTGTTGCTCCAGATGAAATAGCAGACGAGATTCTTAAGGTAAAAGAATCAAATGAAACATATAGCAATAAAGTAGGGAAGATAGGCAATATTCTACAGGGATATATTGAAACTCTTGACACAGAAAATAGATATAAACTCCAGACAAAATTTGAAGAAAAGATGCAGGGATTCAATGAGGAAATAGAGAAGGAGAGGCAGAAAACAGTAATTCATAGAATTTCAGTCAATAAAAATAACATAGAACATGAGGCAGAAGGCGAAGTTCCAGGAAATGTGCTTAACCAGTTCTCAATGGATGAATACAACAATCATCTTAGGATTGCAACGACAACAAGCGGAAGATGGGGAGATAAACAGAGCAACAATGTGTATGTTCTCAATATGGATTTGGAAATTACCGGTAAAATTGAAGGGCTTGCAGAAGGCGAGAAAATATACTCGGCAAGGTTCCTGCAGGACAGGGCATATCTTGTGACTTTCAAGAAAATAGACCCTTTGTTTGTGATAAACCTTGAAAATCCTGAAAGTCCAGAAGTTCTTGGCTACCTAAAAATCCCCGGTTACTCAGATTACTTGCATCCTTATGATGAGAATCATTTAATTGGAATAGGGAAGGAGACAGCAGAGGCAGAGTCAGGCAATTTTGCATGGTATCAAGGTGTAAAAATTTCATTGTTTGATGTGAGTAACGTATCAAATCCTGTTGAAATAGACAAATATGAAGTGGGGGACAGAGGAACAGATTCTTATGCATTGCATGAGCACAAGGCATTTTTGTTCAGCAAATCAAAGAATCTGCTTGTATTGCCTATATTGCTTGCCGAGATAGATAAAAGTCAATACTCCGGTGAGATTTCAGCATGGGCGTATGGTAGGTATGTCTGGCAGGGGGCTTATGTTTTCAGCATCTCAGCAGAGGATGGAATAAAAGTAAAAGGCAGAATCACACATGAAGACAACAAAACAGCAGATTCAAGCAGATATTATTACTGGAATTCAAATTTTGCAGTCAAAAGAAGCTTATACATGGAAAATACACTCTACACCATTTCAGACAGCATGATAAAGGCAAACAATCTGGAGTATCTTGAAGAGATTAACAAAGTCCAGATTTCTTAGAAATTAAAATAATCTTATCTTATTCTCATCTTGCTAATCGGAACCGCCTTGCCTCAAAACTTTGATTATATCTTCCCAGTCTCAATATCCCCGCCAACCCTGCCGAGCTCAAGATTCCCCTTTGCCTTCTCTTCATTCATCCTTGACACAATCACATTGGTCATCTTTTTGCCCCAAACGCCGTGCATGCATCTCTCGCACATGTCAACAACAGAATTGGAATCAACATCTGCCTTGCAGTAAACGCATCTCTTTGCCATTTTTCACTCCTTTTGATTTTTTAACTTTTAAATTCCTAATTTCAAATTTACGATTAAATCTCTCAACTCTCCCAGAAGTCTTTTGGTTTATTTTCCAAAGAAAAGGACTTTTTAAATTTATTTGTTCTGGGCTATAATAAATTTAAAAAGTCCATTAAATAAACAGCAAGGGCTTTTTTATGAAAATTATTGCAATAGGAATTATTAAAAGCCCTGCAAAATTATAAAAGGCCCTTGTAAGAGCCCACTTCTGCTGAAGCTTCGGCTTATGGAAACCCTTAAATTCTGATATTTCTCTTATATAAATATGAAAATAATTCCCATATTATTCTTTTCAATATCTATCCTCCTTCTTACTATCGGGGTTATAGACATCCCCCTATTAAAAAAATCTATATCCCTGCCAGAAGAGAACGCAACAAACATAACCATTAAACAGGATATAACAAATCTAACAGAAGAAAATAAAATAATAGCATTGCCAATTATAGAATATGAATGCCTGAATGACTCTCATTGCAATGATTCAGAGATATGTGTTTACAATAAATGCAAGAATCTAACCTGCGAATTTCCTTATTACGCGCAGGACCATAAGTGCGAGAGATTAGAGTGCATAATCAATGAGGAATGCAGATCAAACCAGTATTGCTCAAAACTCTACAATGTATGCATGAAATTGTATTGCGGTTTTTGCCAATACCCAGAGGATCACCATTGCAAAAGATATTTTTGCTGTGCTGATTATGAGTGTGGCACTAATGCTACTTGTTTTTATCATAAATGCCTGCAGAATCCCTCTGTTATAAAATTCCAAACATTGCTTGCAGGCAACAGGCGCACAACATACAGAACGATATTAGATTACAGCATATTAAGAAATTTTGACATTGGCTTGCTTTTAATCCAAAATCAGAAGGAACTTGACAATGTAAACAAAAATATTCTTTACCTGAATGACATGATTTTTGAAGATTTTCAAAATTATACTATTTTGGCGGTCGCCCAACACGGCAAGATGCCTGCAGATGTCAATTTTAATAGGATATACCAGATTGATAATGTAGTTTATGTAAAGATTGACACTTCAGAAGGCGAGCAAGGATTTACAGATGATGCCTGGCATGTGGTTAAGGTGAGAAGGGATGATTTTACAGAAAAAAACAATCTTATTTTCAAAATCACGCCAACTGGCAAGATGATTGTTGGGGGGGAGGAAATCACTTATACAAGTATCCTCTATCCTGCGGATAAAGATGGCGGGCCATATAGATGCACCAATATAACCCTCTATGAAGGAGAAAGCAAAACAATCAACCTTTACAATAGGGATTACACAATACAATTACTTTGGGTGGAGTCTGCTGGTGGCAAAGAATATGCTACAATTTCTCTAGATGGTAGTCCTAATGTAAGGATGGGAGAAGGCAACAGCACTAAAATAAATAACCTCCAAATTTATGCAGGGGAAATATTCTATACTGGAAAAGAGATACGTCTGTGGGCAACATTAGGCTTATGCTATGAAGATCTTTAGAAACCTTTAAATATCACAAATCCCTGATAAAATCATGAATCTAAAAAGGGGCATTGCAGCAGGCATTTTGCTCTGGGTTTTGATTTTTTTTGAAGTCAGCATCCTGATGTTTGGCTTCAGGTTGAGCGCAGGAACTACCTACTACACAATCCACTACCTTCTGTTGGCAGTGATTGCATATCTTGCAGCATTGTTCTATTTCAAAGGCAAAGTGAAGAGAAGCGCAAAAGAAGGTTTCTTGGCAGGCATAATCATGCTTGTAACAAGTATCATTCTTGATGCAGCCATAACAGTGCCTTTATTTGTCAAGAGCTATGCGTTTTTCCTTGACAAGTATTTGATTGCAGGGCTTGCTGAGACACTTGTGATAGCAATAATTGCCGGCGCAATAAAGCCAAAGAAAGCAAAGAAAACCCCAGCAAGAAAGAAGAGGAAATAGAGAGGTTAATCTCCATAATCTTAGGGATTTTGGGCAGTTTTATCTTTCATAATCTCCATGTATGTCACTTTCCCCCTGATTCTGGATTTTACTGCTTAATTTTTAGCTGAGTCTTTATATCCCAACCCTGCTTCATTGAAGGATTCTCCTAATTATGCCCTTGTTTTCATTTCTTTAAAATATTTGTCCCTGCTCATCTCTTCATAATATTTTTTTTCCCTGTCCCTGAAGAACTTGCATGCAATTCCCTTAACGCCATAAAAAACTCCTGCAGACAAGATGGCAAGAAACCCCCCTCTTTCTGGTTCAGAGAGGCTCATTTTATTCATGTAGTGAAAGTGATTTTCAGCATATGAGGAAACACCAATGGTTGCAAGGTAGGTTAATAGCAGCCCAGAGCCATCCCACACAACCTTGTTTGCGAAACTGTAAATCTTTTCCTGCAATATTTCTGCCTTTGTAGGCTCTTTATCTAACCTCTTTTCAAGCCCTTCCATCAGGAATTCACAGAACCCTAGTATAAATATATTTCTAAAAGAAAGCTATCTTCCTTTTTTCCTGCCTGTCCTCATCAGAACAAGCAGCGCCGCAATCAAGCTTGCCAAGTCCATCCATGGATTCTTGCCGCCGTTAACCAAGCCATTGACAACAAGAACCGCAACACCGATTATGTAAAGCAAGAGGAACAATGGCTTTATGTCTTTATTTCCCTTCCATGAATAAAAAAGCTGGACGAGCCATGCCAGAACTATGACACTCAAGCCAATAGATGAAAGCTCCATTCTGCCTCTTTTTAACTCTCTATAAAATCAGTAAGGATATTTAAATTTTCTCTTTTAGAGATTACAAAAATTTTTATATCAACTTGTCCTGTTTGATATATGGCAGCAGGCAGGAAAAAGCAGAAAGGGGGGATTGTAAACAACTCTGTGAAAATTTATAAGAAACACACAGCCATCCATGCCTTTGCATACCTCCTAGGGGCAATGCTCCTCTCATTGCTGGCAGTCCAGGCCTTTTTGTACATCCGTTTTGTGCTTGGAAATGACATTGTCCTGAGTTTGAGCGCAGACAAGAACGATATCTCACTTGAGCATGGCCAAAATGCAACTCTCAATCTGGACATAAAAGGCATCGCTAATCCCTTGTGCAGGATAGAGTGCAATTCAGAATTCTTTGACATAAGCGGGAATAAGAGTGTTGAGGCAGAGCAATTCAGGACAATCTCCCAGGTTGCCAGAAAAAAGGCATATACCCTGAAGGAAATGCCTATAGGAACAGGGCAGAAACTTTATAGGTTCAGCATTACGTGCGGCACTATAAAGGGCTTTCTCTGCCATACTAGGGGAATGCCAACAACGAGAAGCATTCTTGTTACAGCAGAATACAGCTTGAATGAAGAAGAAAAGGCAGTTAAGAACAAGCTGAAAAAAGAAATAGAAAGCAAGGCAGTTCTTTTTCTTGATGCAAATGAGAGCCTTGAAAAACTTGATTCTGAGATTGGCAGATACAGCAATACCTTGACAATAGCCGGCTTTGGAAAATCACTTGAAGAAGCAAGGGGCAGGGCAAGACAAACAGCAGAATTCCTTGACGATTTGCCTGGATTATGGCAGCAGCAGGACTTTTCAGCATTAAGCGGCAAAATCATCCAATTGATAAGCAGGATAAATGAATTCCAGTCAGCATCCACAGAATTGAATGAAATTTTTATTGCAAATATCTCCCTTTACAATGCACTTGCTGAAAAACTTTTCCTGCAAAAGCAAAAACTTGAGATTTTGAAAGAGAAAGAGCTCAATGAGACGCATGCTTTGGAGCTTGCAGGAATCATAAGGGATTTCAACCAGAATATCATTAGATTTGCATCTGAAACGGGCTTAGCAGAAAAAGGGAAAATAGCTGGAGATATCTCAGGAATCAATCTGCAGAAATTCAGCGATGCAGTTTATGGAAACGAAACCAAAGAAAAGGCAAATGAAACCATTATTTTCGGGATAGAAAAGATAACCCTGAACCTGACAGCAGAAAAACAGCAATTCGTTCTTGAAGAGCCAAAAACAGAATGCTGCGTTTTTGGCAAGTGCAGGGAGTGCAGTTTCAGCAAAAAGGCATATCCTGTAATTTTCCTGCATGGGCATGATTTCAACAAGGGTGTTTCTGCATTCTACAGCCTGAATGCATTTTCAGAGCTGCAGAAAAAGCTTGAGGAAAATGGCTATATCAATGCTGGAGAAATCTCCCTCTCAACAGCAAAAAGAAAAGATTCTGGAATGCTTGGCTTGAGCGGGATGCCTGTAACATTCAGGGCAAGCTATTATTTTGATGTTTTCAAGATGAGGGGGACATACATCCCTGTGCAGACAAAAAGCGAGAGCATTGAGACATATTCAATAAAGCTGAGGGATATAATCGAGAATGTGAAATATGAAACATCGCAGCAGAGGGTTATAATCATTGCCCACAGCATGGGCGGCTTGGTTGCAAGGAAATACATGCAGCTTTTTGGCAATTCCAGCATAGAGAAGCTTGTTCTTGTCAATGTCCCTAATAAGGGAATAACAGGCAACGCAGCAAAATATTGCTCAATGTTCGGGGCTGATTTGGAATGCAGGGACATGAATTCAGACAGTCTGTTCCTCAACAAGCTCAATGCAGAGGCAACAGAGGCGGGGATTTACAATATTATCGGAACGGGGTGCAAGATGGAAGAAAGCATTGGCGATGGAATTGTTCTTGAGGAGAATGCTTTTCTTGAAAATGCAGATAACTACATGATAAAAGGAACTTGTTCAGGCACAAACCTGCTGCATGGCGAGCTGCTTGATATAAGCAAGCATCAGGAATTCTATGACTTGATCCTTGACATATTAAAGGGCTGAATTGGGCAAAATATATAAAATGCAGGAATGGCATTCCTGAATGGCTTCATGCAGGAAAGTAGCTTTGGTTAAGGGGGAAAACAGATACAGCAATACATATAATGCATTAAACCTCATCAAGCCGGATTTGGAAAAACTGAAAAACGCAAAAAAAATCCTAATCAAGCCGAACCTTACTGCAAGTTCTAACGAATATGCCAACACTAACGCAAGGACTATTGAGGCAGTAATAGATTTCATAAATGAAAATTTTCATGGAAAGGAAATTTCAGTATTTGAGGGCAGCGGAAGCGCGTATTACGAGCATATAACAACAAGAGACGTGTTTGAAAAATTTGGGTACGCTGAACTTGAGAAAAAATACAAGAATGTAAGGGTTGAGGCAATTGAGGACTTTTCAGAATATGCGCCTCTTGAGATAAATTCAATTGCAGGAAAGGAAACTGTTAATATTGTGAAGCATCTTTCTGATTTTGATTACAGGGTTTCTGTTGCAATCCCCAAGACGCATAATTATGCAATAGCCACTTTCGGCATAAAGAACATGGCTGGTCTGATAAGGCAGCAGGACAAGTCACTGATGCATGGGCTGAGAACTCCGAGCGCACCAAATGCCAAGACAATATTCACCTATGTTCCCACATCAGCAATCTCGTGGATGAGAAGGAGGATGCCCGGGCTTGTAAACCTGCTTTTCAAGAACTCAATGTCTTATCTGAAGGCAACGAAGGTTATTCACCATAACATCGCTGCAATGGCAAAAATGACATGGCCTGACTTGGTTGTTCTTGATGGCTTATACTGCATGGACGGCAATGGCCCTGTTGACGGCTTTCCTGTAAAAATGGATTTTGCAATAGCATCTGCAGATGCACTCAAGGCAGATTGTCTTGGAGCAAGAATAATTGGCTTGAATCCAGATAATATTGGCTATCTGCACTACTTAAGCAAGGAAAATCTTGGGGACATGTCACTTGAAGGGCTTGTAGGCAGCAAAATTGAAGATGTCAGGAAAAAATTCAAGATGCATCCAACATACCCAATCCAGAAAAGGTGGA
Organism: Candidatus Pacearchaeota archaeon; assembly: GCA_018303805.1. Taxonomy (GTDB): domain Archaea; phylum Nanobdellota; class Nanobdellia; order Pacearchaeales; family DTIR01; genus JAGVXL01. The sequence goes on from JAGVXL010000001.1 coordinate 46,209, forward strand.
ATGAGCTGTAAAATTCAGCTTTTCGGGTATGCAATTGTCAAAAGTTCTTTCAGCATTTCTGTATTCTCCTCTCTCAGCTCTGAAATATGATATGCAATATCCTTGAATTTCTTGTCTGAGAAAACATCCTCATAGGCATCAAGAAGGCATTTTAACTCAGTTATCTTGCAGTAGTTGGAAAGGAGGAAATCTGCAGTAAAACTGTCAATCTTCCCTGTTTTATAAATGCCGGCTGTTATAGATTTCCTTAGTTCCTGGTTCTGCTCCATCTCGCCAACAAGCCTTAATATTTTTTCATCCAGATTTTTTTGGCAGTCTGTCATCTTGTCCCTTTCTCCTTTGGCATTAGCTCTGTGATTATATCCCCTATTTTTTCAATGCAAAATAACATTCCAAATCTTTATAAACCACCAAAATCCCCCCTTAATACTTCTTTTAGACAATTGGAGATCAGAATGAAGGTTTTTAAGGAATATTTGTCAAAGCTCGAACACAAGACGGAGTATGCAGAGGAGATTTTTCTAGAGGAGCATGTGCTTAATATGACTCCGGACATAAACAGGAAATTCTATAAACTTGCGCAGGCAGACAAAAAGCTGGCAGTTGCAATTGAGCATCTACATAATTATAATGATATCAAGGAGAATAAGTCCTTGACAGAACTGCTGCATATTGTTCTCTTGCCTTACAACAACAGGACAATCCATATAGATAACAGGGAGCGTGATTATTCCGGACTTGCGAAAATGCTTTCATCCTGCAGGAACATGGATTTTGTCGCGGGATACAAGCACAATCTCTTTGAGCCATTAAGCATTGAGATGTGGGAGAAATATAACCCATCAGTTGAGGAAAGGATGGTTTTGTATGCATTGGACACAAGAAACAAGGGAACGGAAAAAAATAAAAGGGAAATAGAGGCAATAGAAAATGCAACAGAAATGCTCGGCACTCTCGTAGCAAAGAAAAGGAAAAGATACAGCCAGTATGCTGCAAGGGATTATATTCTAGCAAGCAAAGACGGACTTCACGCAAGGCCTGCATCTTATATAGCAAACTTCATGAAAAAACTGCAAGGAGATGCATGGATAAGGACAGATAACATGGAAGTCAATGCAAGAAGCATTATGGGGCTGTTAATGCTTGCAGCAACAAAAGATAAGATGGTTACAATCCTTTACAAGCCAAAGCAGAATGCAGGAGAATTCTACAGAAAGTTTGAATCCGCACTGGTTGGCAGTTTGCTGAGAGAAGCAGATTGCAAACCCAGCACAACCCTGCTTGTTCCAGCTAAGATTGGGCAGGAATAAACTCATTTTTGCTATCATTAACGCAATTCCGCAATCTTTTTAAACAACAAGTGCATTTTAAGGATGAGGGGTGATTAGACACCTCAGCGATTTCTGAGGAATTTTATTGAGCAAGGAGAGAAGAAAATGAAGCCAGCAAAAGAAAACAAGGCAAAACTCGGCAAGAAAACAATTCTCGAAGCAATCAGGGGGAAAGTGACATACATGGACAGCATAAAGCCAAAACTCCAGGCATACAAAACAGGAACAAACAGGAAAGCAGACAAGATACTAAAAGAGACATATGAGCTTGTTTCCAACTATGAGATGCAGATGCCAAGGAGAATAAAAATAGAGGAAGGCATACTTGGGCTCGAGGGCTTGCTGTAGGCATTTATTAATGGTAAATCCTTGGGAGAGAAAATAAAATCTAAAAATGATAAAGGCCGTTGTTCTTGCAGGCGGAAAAAGCAAAGCAACCCTGGACGACCTGCTTAACAGGATTATAGAATACCCTTTCTATCATGAGTGGTACCTATTCGGCAAATACAAGCCATTAATAAAAGTGGGTGGGGAAATTGACGGGATTAAAAAAAGGCGCCCAGTGATAGAATACACACTGCATTCATTGACAGCATCAAGGAATGTTGACGGCATAATTGTTGTTGGCGACAAGGAAAAACTTGAAAGAGGATTGGATATAAGCCTGAAAACCTATGCGGAGAAATGCAGGTTTGTGCAGCAGGTTGGGACATTAAAGCAGAATGCATATCATGCCTACAACGCAGCAGGCAGGGCGGGGCATACCCTTTTCATAACTGCAGATGCTCCATTGTCAACAAGGCAGGGCATTGACAATTTTATTAATGCATGTGAAAAAGATTCTGGAAATTATGACTTATTCTATCCAATAATAAGCAGAAAACATCTTCATAAATATGAAAAACTCTATAAATTGAGGGCATATTTTTGGGTTACTGACGACATAACAAACAATAAAGATGAATTTATGATCAAGGGCATGAGGGGATTCAGGATTTCAAACATGGTTATCGCAAACCCTGAAAAAATACAAAATCCAGAGTTCATGGATTTTGCATACAGTGCGAGAAAATTAAGAAATCCGCTGAATGCGTGCAAGCTGGGCTTGCTGTGCTGGCGGGAAATTTTTAAATATGCAAAAGGCAAGCTGAAGCTGTCAGACATACAGGAAAAAGTTTCGCAGGTTTTGGGCACAAGGTTCAAATTTGTAGAGATAGAAGATGCACTCTCCTCCCTTGATGTTGATGCCGAAGGCGATGAGAAAAATATAGAGCAGATAAACGGCTTCAAGGAGCCGCAATCATTTTAAATCCCCATGCATTATTGCAAATATGCCCCTGATAAATATTGAGCAGGCAATAGAAGATTTCAGAAAAGGAGGATTTCTTATTCTTGTGGATGATAAAAGCAGGGAAAATGAAGGCGATTTTGTTTTGGCAGCGGAATATGCAACAGCAGAAAAAATAAATTTCCTGACAAAGCATGCAAGAGGCTTGATCTGTGTGCCTGTTGAACAGGAAAGGGCGGCAAAACTCTGCCTGGAACAGATGGTTGAGAGAGAGAAGAACACATCAATGCATCATTCTGCATTTACTGTTTCTGTTGATGCAAGGCAAGGAACAACGACAGGCATTTCAGCATATGACAGGGCAGAAACAATTCTCAAGCTTGCAGACAAAAATGCAAAGCCAGAGGATTTCACAAAACCAGGGCACATTTTCCCATTGCAGGCAGAGAAAGGGGGTGTCCTGAAAAGGGCAGGGCACACAGAAGCGGCAGTTGACTTGGCAAACCTTGCCGGCTTGAAGCTGGCAGCAGTTATCTGCGAGATTTTAGCTGAAAATGGCAGAATGGCAAGGATGCCTGAATTAAAAAAAATAAGCAGCAAGCACAACATTAAAATTGTTGCAATAGCCGATTTGATAAAATATCGCCTGAACAATCAAACACTTATTTACAGAACTGCTGAAGGCATAAATTTTCCAACTAAATACAGCAAAGATTTCAAGTTAATGGCATATGGCACGACAATCGATGACAATATTCATTTTGCGTTGATACACAAGAAAAGCAATCTTGAAAATGCCCTTGTCAGGGTGCATTCAGAGTGTTTTACAGGCGAGACATTAAAGTCAGAAAGATGCGACTGCGGCAGGCAGCTTGAAATTGCCATGAATAACATTGCAAAGGAAAAAGGAATTCTATTATACATGAGGCAGGAGGGCAGAGGCATTGGCTTGTTAAACAAGTTAAAGGCATACAAACTGCAGGATGCAGGCATGGACACAGTTGAAGCCAACAAGCATCTTGGCTTTGAGGCAGACTTGAGGGATTATGGAATTGGCGCTCAAATTTTAAAGGACATAGGAGTTAAAAAAATCAGATTGCTGACAAACAATCCAAAAAAGATAGTTGGATTGGAGGGCTATGGCATTGAAATCACAGAGAGGATACCCTTAACAACCAAGCCAAACAAATTTAACCGGGCATATCTTGAAACAAAAAAGAAAAAGATGGGGCATTTATTATAACCCCCTAAAAACAATTTTCATCCAAAAATCTTGCAAGAGATTTTCTGATACACAGATGGCAGATAAAAAAAGGAGTGAGGATATAGGTGACATGAGTGCAGGAAACATTATCCAATTTCTCAAAGAGAATAATATAGATGATTTTGAGTATTGCGAAAATGACAGGAAAATTGCAGTAAAATATCAGGCTGCTGGAAAAACAGCCCAGAAAGAACAGGCAAAACAGCAGGAGACAAAACCAGAAAAGATGCAGGCAGAAACAAAAAACCTTCCTGAATTTTACATCCTGAAATCCCTGCATGTTGGCTACTGCCATCTTCAAGGCAGAAGTAAGGGCAGTGAGGAAATTGAGCAATTTGCAGAGCCATGCAAAAAGGGGGGCTTAGAGGATATTCTTGGGATAGTAAAATGCATGAAAGGGCAAATCCAATATGAAATCAAACTTTGCGATTATAAAGATTTTTCAGGCAGTTATGGAATAGTTGAGGAAATTTTTGTTGAACATGAACAGGCAGTTGAATACGGAATGCCATTGATGAAAATCAAGCCATGCTTGGAATAGTTAATCTTTCTTATTTTCTTGTGGCAAGAGCATATAATGCATGCCCTTGGCATAAGCCAGTGTCATAAATTGCCTTTCCCACCCTTTCTTTTATTGTGTATGTTGTTTTACACACCCAACAGTCATCTTTACAAAAAACAGGATGTCTTATCAGATGCAGGGCTCTTTTATGCTCTTCTTTGGTCAGCCCAATTTCAATATAGGCATTCTTATAAAGAATCTTTTCAAGTTCAGAATTCTCCTCTTTGACAAGTATAGGATTGATTGGCATTTTTAATCTCCGAAGATTTTATTTCTTAGTCTTAAGATCTTTATTAATCTTGTGGAATAGTTAATCTTTTAAATGATCAATTCCTGCTTTTTTAGGCAAGCGGGTTAGCTGGCTTTCGGAGCCCTGCTGTAACAGGCAAGTTTTTCCTTGAATGAAAAACGGGTTTCTGAGGAAGGTCCGCCCACACTGTCTCTGCGGAGACAGCAGCAGCCAATCATTAAATGGTGTGGGGGTGATTTCACATCGTGAGGGATATGCCGTGAGGTATGGCTCTGGCACAGAAACGGCACAGCTGCTTTTGAGCAATGAACCTGAAGTGAGCAAAGAAAAGGCAGAATTGATGAAACGGCCACCCTTGGCTTGTGCAAGTGCGAAGCACGCTCAGTCAAATGTCAGCAATAAAGAACCAAGGTTCCCAAGAAAATCCAAGGGATTTTCTGGGCCCGAAAATCAGGCAAGGCTCACCGAGGTGAGAATCACAAGATTTTCGTGGCTTTAGAATTCCTAGATACAGGAGTTCTTTAGAACTCCTATTCTTTATACAAAAGGCGGCCTATTGCCCGCTTGCCCTTTTTTTCTTTTATGCGGGAGAATTGTTAACTTATAATTTTCCAGATAAAAATATTTTTATACCATCCTGCCATGCAAAAAACATGAAATTAGCAAAAATAATTAGAAGCCAGGGCATAACGAGCGCGGTTGCGATAGGGCTGTTGCTTTCCTCATACCTGTTCACGGTTGCCTATAACATCTCAGCGGGCAAGTTCGGAGAGATATCTGCAATGGCAAGAACCTTCATGTTTCTCACAATCCTTTTTTTATTCCTCTTTCTGATAGGATTTATAGCATTTCTGGTTTCTGTTTTCAAGCTCAATGAAGTCAGCGATATATTCATGAATCCCGGCAAGGTAAGCACAATATCCATAATCCTCCTTTTATGCTCCTACCTTTCAACAGTGATGAACAATTTCACAGCCAGGATTTTTGGGGAGCTCTCGTCACTAGCCCAGATTTTCTTCTATTTAGGCATAGTTTTTATTGTCTTTTTTGTTGTGGCTTTCTTGGCAATGCTTGTCTCTCTTTCAAACAAGTTCCTGTACAGGAAGATATAAAGAATCAGCTTACAGCAGATGGTTTTCAGCCAGGTAATTCTTCACTGCCCTGTCAAAAGATTCAGCCAATTTTTCCTCTCTCCTTTTCTCCCTTCTTTTTATAGAATCGCAGTTAGGAATAAGGGAGAATTCCACCCCTTCATAAAAAGCAACGGCAAATTTTGAATTCCTGCACAATGAAGAGCCAATCTTATACTCAAAAATCCCAGCAGAACCGAGATATTGTTTTACATCCTTCAGATTGGGGAGAACTCTCTCATCGCTCTTGGCAATGTTTTTGCAAATATTAAATATATCCTCAAGTATTTCCTGTGTCAATTCATCAATCCTCATCTTAATCAGTCAGAAATTGTCAAGAAACTAAAAGTTATAAACCTTCTTGATTAATGTTCAATTTGATAAATTCAAGCAATCCTCAGGAATATCTTTAAATTAGGAAGATTTAAAACTTTATTCTCTCTGATTTTTTAGATGGAGCAGTAGCTCAATGGGAGAGCACATGGCTGAAGCTTTCTCTTGACAAGAGAAACCTTGGAAAGAGAACATAAGCAGATACCATGGGGTTCGGGGTTCGATCCCCCGCTGCTCCATATTTATATGCTCATTTCTCCAGGATTTAATAACCAGTGTGCTTTCCTTGATTTCAGCCTTCAATTCCTGCCCCTCTTTTCACTTCAATCTTTCTACAATGTTTGGATGTACAACCAAGACCGGCTTTGCGTATTCTACCTCACCTACTTTTCTAGAAAGTTGTATCAGCTTACCAATCAGCCTATATCCTCTTTCTGATGAAAGCATCTTGTCTTCACCCCCATAGCCATTATAATAATAGAAAATAATAACACAAAAAGTATGTAAAATCTCGCTTTCTATACCAAATCTTGCTATAAAACGAATGTTTATCTCGCTTAATAGTTGTTAAACTCAATCGTGAGCCAAAGATAAAGAGTAAAAAGTTAGTAAAGAGGACACTTTAAATTAATATGGCTCACAACTTTGATTTTTTGCCTTCGGCATCGTTGCACTAAAACTCAATCCCCAAGTATTCTGGAGAAACTAACAGCTACGCATATGTTATCCCAGACGCTAACTTTACAGCCCAGGATTTAGCAAATTTTATAAACACCATTTTCCTTCAAGAGGAAGAAAAAGAGGGAAAATGGCAGACTATAAGGCGCTTGCAGAAAGAGTGGATTTATCTAAGTTAAGGTGGCTTGAAAGGAGATTTCTGCAGCTTGCCGATCCTGTAAATCTCTTTTTGCATCTTATTGGCATAATAATCATTGTATATGGATTGTGGATAAATGTTTTGTGGTGGGTTGTTATAGGCATAATCATCCTTCTTATCGGGCATGCATATGTAGAAAGTAAAAGGAAACAACCAGCAAAAAAAGGCAAGAAAGCTGCATTAGAACTCAGTATAAGCACAATTGTTATAATAGTTATGGCAGTGACAATGCTGATTTTAGGCCTGGTTCTTATAAGGACAATAATGTGCGGGGCATTAGTCACATCTTTGGATTTGACGCAGAAAATGAAGGACCAAATCAACAAGCTGTTCCAGGAGACAGGGAATGATGTTATATTGCTGCAAGGGCCAAACAATCTTGTCAGCATCCCTCCAGGAGAGCCATCTGCGGTGTGGTTTGCATTCAAGCCAAGTGTAGAGACAGAATACAATTACAGGTTTGAGATAACCCTGCCTGATAGATACAAGAGAGCCCCTTATAACCTCAGGGAAACAACAGTAGAATCCTGGTTTACTACGCCTTTATCTGGAAAAGATGTCGTGGGTGTTCTTGGAAAGGAAAAGAACCTGATGATAAAGCCGCCAAAAGACACCCCTAGCTTTGAATTCACCTTAAAGCTTAAGGTAGGCAACCTTGACAGGGTAGAAACCCAGATTGAAGTCAAGAAGCAGGACTGGGCTTATAAGGCATTCTGCTAAATCATGCCTTGTAAATTCTAGGATTTTATTCTTCAATCAGCTAACATTTTTAAATAAATTTAGATTAACAGCAGTATGAAAATTCTCGCAATCGGCGATTTCCATGGAAAATTTCCTGCAAAATTGAAAGCAAGAATCAGGAAGCTGGATTATGATTTAGTTTTATGCACAGGAGATTTAGCAGACACAAACAAGTTGAGAGATTTAATATTCAAAAATTGGGATACACTTAAAGATAAAGAGCTTGAGGACATTTTACCAAAAAAATTCTTTAAACAGATAACGGTAAAAGCGATAAACTCAATGCAGCCAATAATAAACCAGCTTTCCTCCCTTAAAAAACCAGTTTATCTTGTCTATGGCAATGGGGATTACCCTTCATCCAAAACAGGCAAATTCAAAGCTAAGTCATTGAATTCAAGGTTAAAAAAGAGCAGAAAAATAACCCTTCTTACCAGAAAATTGCTGGTTATTAGCAATTACGGAATTTTAGGCTTTAGCGGATACAAACCCTTTGAGGCTGAAAAGAAAAAGAGAAAATCAAAAAAAGAGAAAATCAGGATTAAGAGAGCAAAAAAAGAATTTGAAAATCTATTTAAGAAATTCAATAATAAGAGAAGATTAATAGTTCTTTTTCACGACCCGCCATATAATTGCAAGCTAGACAAGATTACAAACAAAAAAAGCCCGCGTTACGGGAAGCATTATGGCGACAGAATATTAAAAAAAGCAATCAGGAAATACCATCCATTGATTGTAATCTGCGGGCACATGCATGAATATCAAGGAAAATGCAAAATAGGAAAAACAACAGTGATAAATCCTGGAGTGGCCTATGAAGGCAAGGCTGCATTGATAGAACTGGAAAATGAAAGGATTAAAAATATAAAATTCCTCAAATAAAATCTTTTCTATGCAACAATCTTCTCTGCAAGCATCTTGTCAGTTTCTCTTGAAATGACTTTCCAGTACAGTTTCATAAAAATCTGAATTTCGGGATTTTCTGCATTCAGCTTGAACATCTTCGCCTTTCCCACAACACGGGTTTGTTTTACTATTCCTCTCTTCACAAACTCCTGCCAGAATTGTTTTAGCGTTGTGTAGCCTATTTCAGAGTTCTTTGCTATTTCTTTCATACTGTAGTCATACTCCTGAAATGTTATAAGAAAATCCAGAACCCTGAGTTTGGGATTGTCCCCATATACCTGCAAGAATATTGATTTTGCCATATTTTCTATAAAAAACAGGAGTTTATAAAGTTTTTGGTAATGTCCCTTAAAGGACAGTTAGATTTATATGCCAAAAAACCATAAAATCTTATGGTTAAAATATTAAGGAGTGAATATATAAATATCTCGAGGGTTCTCATCAGAAAGCTTTACAAATCTGGATGCTGGGGCAAAGGCTCTCTTTATGAGGATGAACTTAAAGACGGCTTTCCGCAAGAAGAAAAGGGCAAGGTGCTTGTTGTTGCACATGCTCTCATCAAGCAGGGAATCCTATGCAAAAAACCAAAAAAGTATGGCTTTAAGTATTATCTTAATATGGAAAGAAAAAATAAAATAGATGAAATTTTAGGTTTGAGGAAGATGCAAGGAAAAGAATAAAAAAGGTTAAATTCCTTAAATAAAAATGCCCAAATTAACAGAAAAGAAAAAGACAAGCCAGAAATTGCCAAAGGAAGCGAGAAACTCCCTGAATAAAAGGCAGGAGGAAATAAAGCAGCTTTCAAAAGCAACAGAGAAAAAAGAATTAATTTATCTCTACAACACGCTGACAAGAAAAAAACAGCCATTCAAGCCAATCCAGAAAGGCAAGGTGGGGGTGTATTCATGCGGGCCGACTGTCTATGATTACGCCCATATAGGCAATTTAAGGACATACATCTTCAACGACATCCTCAAAAGGGTCCTGGCTTACAATGGCTATGAAGTGAAGCATGTCATGAACATAACAGATGTTGATGACAAGATAATCAAGAAAGTCCAGGAAGAAAAAATTTTCCTGCAGGAGCTTACCCATAAATATGAAACAAGCTTCTTCAATGATTCAGCAGAATTGAATATCGTAACCCCGGACATAAAGCCAAGAGCCACAGAGCACATTCACGAAATGGCAGAACTGATAAAAAAACTCCTAAAGAAGGGCTATGCATACAAGACAGATGACGGAATATATTATTCTATTTCAAAATTCAAGAAGTATGGCAAGCTCTCAAACCTGAAATTGAAAAATCTCAAGGCAACATCAAGGATAGAAGCAGACACTTATGAAAAAGAGCAGGCAAATGATTTTGCATTATGGAAATTTTTCCAGGAAAAAGACGGCAATATCTCCTGGAACACAGAATTTGGAAAAGGCAGGCCAGGCTGGCATATTGAATGCTCGGCAATGTCAATGCGCTATTTAGGGGAGCATTTTGACATCCATACCGGAGCAGTAGACTTGGCATTTCCCCATCATGAAAATGAAATTGCGCAGAGTGAAGCTGCTACTGGAAAAAAATTTGTGAATTACTGGCTGCATGCAGGATTTTTGAAACTTGCAGAAGGCAAGATGTCAAAATCTCTGGGCAATATAATAACACTGCAAATACTGAAGGACAAGAATTTTGAGCCCCTGCATTACAGATACCTCTGTTTGACGACACATTATAGGGATGAGCTTGCGTTCACATTTGAAAACCTGCAGAATGCAAAAAATTCATATAACAGCATTAAGAATAAAATCAAGGAAATCAAGAGAAACATGGATATAACAGGAATAAGAAGCCAGGAAGTGCAGAAATCCAAGCAGGAATTTTTGAGAGTGATAAACAATGATTTGGACATGCCAAAAGCAATTGCATTGCTTCATGCAATGCTTAAAAATGAGAACTTAAAAAATTCAGAAAAATATGCCCTGCTTCTTGATTTTGACAAGGTTTTTGGCTTGCAGCTTGACAAGGAGGAAAAACCAATAACAGTCCCGGATGAAATCAAGAAGATTGTTGAGGACAGGGAAAAATCAAGAAAGGCGGGGATGTGGCAGGTTGCGGATTCTCTCAGAGAAAAACTCAGGGAAAAGGGCTATGCTGTTGATGATACTGAAAAAGGGCCTGAAATAAGGAAGGTGTAAAACAAGAAAGAAAAATGGAGGAAGATAAAGAGAAAAAAGAGCTGGAAATTTACCAAGGGAAAAATCTGCTTAGGGAGAAAGTGCTTTACAAGTCTAGGGGGATTATTGTGACTGAATTGAAAGATAGCTATTTAGCAAGGGTTCATATATTGCCTGAAGCAAAAAATAATTTTAAGTTTAAGACGAGGAAGAACAGTTTGGAAGTAAGTATCAGCAAGAAGGCAGAGAGAAAGGAAGAGGATGATGGCTATCTTTTTATGGAAAGGATAGAAGGAGGCATGAGCAGCAGTATTTATCTTGATAGGGATATTAATGTGGAAAAAGTAAAGTCAGATTACAGAAATGACATTATGACAATAACAATGCCAAAGAAAAAATGAACTGGCTGAAGCATATTTTAATAAGTTTTATTTTTGCATTTTTATATTCACTAATTTCATGGAGCATAAATCCAAAAGCGATTTTTATCCTGATTTTTGGTGCAATACTAATTGATGCAGACCACATAATAAATGATATTGCCGCAGGCAGAATCAAGAAGCCAAGAAAGATGATTAAAAGATGGTTTAGGAATGCAGACAGGCACACAGGGGAGTTCCATTTCCTGCACAACATAGAGTTTCTTCTAGCAATCTTCATGCTTGCCCTATACAGCAGGATATTCCTCTATTTTTTCCTTTCCTTTGCCTTGCACATAGCAGCAGATTACTACATGAAAGTCAGGCAGACAAAATCTTTCGGCATCAAGGATTTTTCAGTAGTTCTCCGGCTTCTTAATATGGAAAACAAGAAATAATAGAAAAATACCCCTTGTCTATAATTTCCCTTCCAAACCTTTGTCAATCTTTTCTAACTTTTCTTTTGCATAATTTATTACTCTCTTGCTTATATCCTTAAACCCGAGCTTGGATGCAACCCATGTAATGCCAGCTAATGCTGTTGACGTCTTGGGATGTTGCTGGAACATTCCGCTTTCAATGCTGCCGGAAGGAATGTGGTTCATTCCCCAAAGCAAAATGTCATAGGATTTGTTAAGCAGAAAGGGATAAATGCCGCTTCCAGCATTCGCGAGTTCAATAATTTTCTTAGGGATATAATCGTCTATATTCATATAAACATAAAGCAAACAACCTTTAAAAAAACTTTCTTAGAGCCTTCTTGGAAAGAAGCCTCTGGAAGAAACGAAAGAAACCTTGGAAAGAAAGAAAAATAATTCACAAGAATTAAAAAGAACACTTTTTCTAACCTTTTATTATGAAGCTTGGGGCAAAAATATTCTTGAAAAGGGACATAGATTTTCTTGAAAAGGTAATAGACCAAATTGATTTCATAGAGACAATAGCCATCCACAGCCAGGATTACAGCTTTCTAAAAAAATACGGCAAGAAGATTGTTATCCACGCAGAGCACCAGAGCTTTGGCCCAAATCCTGCAGACAGCATGAAATCCAAGAGGAATTTAGAATCAATCACCTTTGCTTTGGAACTTGCGGATGAATTAAAAGCAAGCAAGGTAATATGCCATCCGGGGATTATATCAAATAAAAACTGCAATGAAAAAACCGCAATAAATTTTTTTAAGAAAATAAATGATGAGAGAATCCTTATAGAAAATCTGCCCTTGCTTGATTACAGAGGCAGGGCAATAGATGCTTTATGCTCTTTGCCAGAACCAACTGCAGCATTCTTGGAAAAAAGCAGCAAAAAACTCTGTTTTGATATTTCACATGCGATAATATCAGCTCTTGCAAAAAACAGGGCAGATTACAATGAATTTTTAACTCCCTACCTTGCCCTTAACCCTTCACATTTCCACTTTTCAGATATTCTATTAAACAAAAAGAGAGACCACCTGCATTTTGGTGAAGGCAATCTCGACACAGATTATTACAGGAAACTCTTTCAAAATAATGCAGAAGTAACGCTTGAAACGAGAAATAACGCAGCAAAATTGCTTGACGACATAAAAATCCTAAATCCTAGGGAAATCAGCAACCGTCTATATATACACGAGATTCTCCCAGATAGTTCTTAAATGATATCTCCCCTGTCTTTTTGTTGTAATCTTGCATATACTGGGGCAGAACAGGAACCTTCCCCCCCCCTTCAGGCAAATCAACGACATAATGGGGAACAGCCATTCCAGAGATATACCCCCTCAGACCCCCCATAATCTCCATCCCATCCCTGACTTTTGTCCTGAAATGATTTGTGCCCCTTGTCAAATCTGCCTGGTAGATGTAGTAGGGCTTTACCCTCATCACGAGCAGTTTTTTCATTAATTTAGCCATGATTTTCCCATTATCATTGACGCCTTTCAACAGCACAGTCTGATTTCCAAGCGGGATTCCAGCATCAGCAAGCATCTCGCATGCTTTCCTGCTTGCTTCAGTTATTTCGTTTGGATGATTAAAATGCGTGTTGATGTATAGGGGGTGATATTTTTTCAGCATCTCGCATAGAGAGGAAGTTATTCTTTGCGGCAGGGTGCAAGGCACTCTTGTGCCTATACGAATAATCTCAATGTGCCTTATTTCCCTTAAGCTTTTCAGTATCCATTCCAACTCATCGTCTTTGAGCAGCAGTGGGTCTCCTCCAGAAAGGATAACATCCCTCACTTCAGGATGCTCCCTGATGTAATCTATCCCTTTAAGTATCTGTTCTCTTGTCATTGTCATATAAGGCCTGCCAACCTTTCTTTTTCTTGTGCAGAATCTGCAATACATCGCGCATTTATTTGATACGAGCATTAGTACCCTATCAGGATATCTGTGAGTCAAACCAGGAAAAGGAGAAAATTTCCTGTCATCTTCATGAAGCGGGTCATCAAATCCAAAGTCATCCTCAACCTCAAGAATGTTCGGGATGCATTGTTTCCAGACCGCATCATTCTTCCTCCTTACAAGGGAGAGATAGTAAGGGTTGATAAACAGGGGATATTTTTTTGAAACAACATCAATTTGCTGCTTATCAATCTCTATCTTGCATATTTTTACAAGCTCTTCGCTATTGCTGATTCCTTCTTCTAGAATTTCCTCCCAAAATTCCTTCTCTATAGAAACTTGTTTGTGAGAAAAACTTCTGCTATCCTTCATTGGTGAGTATACTGGCCCTGGAAAAACAAAGAACCATTAATGGTAAATTCATTTTTTATTTGATTATGATATCTTTATTCTATTGATTAGAGCTATTTTTTAAATCTTTTTCAATTATAATCGGAAATAAAATGCATAACTTATATATAAACTTTGTTTTTTAACTTTGCAATGATTAAAACAAGGATTTTTATTTCTTTTTATAAATTTTCTTCAATTTCTGGTATCTTTCAGCTGCAGAATCAACGATTGTGTTGATTAAATCAGCATATGTCATGCCTGCGAGGTTTGCCTGCCTTGGCAGGATATATGAAGGGTCAATGCCTGCGATTGGATTCAGCTCAAGGACATATGGCTTTCCTGTCTTTTTATTCACCCTTATTTCCATTCTGCACCAGTCCCTGCAATTGCATGCATTGTATGATGCAACCGCCATGTTTTCCAATTTAGCTTTAAGTTCATCTGAAATCTGCGCCAATCTTGCGCCGCCCTTACCAGCGCGCTCTACATTGTATTTCCTGTGCATTTTCTTCAGCAGGGGAATAACTGCCTCATCAGGCTCAAACAATGCAATCCCCTTGGGATCGAGATAAAATCTTTCCATTATAGGGAGAACTTTACTCCGGCTGCCATTGCCTAATATCCCGATTGAATATTCTGTCCCTTCAATGAACTCCTCAACCAGAACTTCCTGCCCGTATTCCCTGACAAGAAACGCAGCCTGCTTTCTCAGTTCAGATTTATTATACACAACAGATTTTATCTGGGAGTTGGAATGCCATGATACAACAAAACTCTCTTAGTCATAATCTTATCAAGGCACAAAGCTAAGGAAAGGGGGTCAGAGCCAGTGTAGGGAATCTGCATCATCTCAAGCATAGAGGGAATCTCTGATTCCCTTGACTCTCCATGCAAGCCCTCAAAAATATTAAACACCATGTCTATTTTGCCCCTCATATTGTATAATTTTCCATAGGCATTCTTATTGCAGTTTACCGCAAATGCTTTATGCCCCATTGATTCCAGGGACTTTTTAATTGCGTTTATTGTTGTCATGTTGTCCAGCTCGGCAATTACATCTATCTTGCTGCCCTTGAGCAATCTGCCTGTTATCAGATTAAAAGTTATGGCTACTCTCATTTTTTAATTAAATTTTTATTCCACACCTCTTTAGTGAAACCTCAACCATCTTTTTTATCAGCTCATTGTAAGAAATTCCAGCGAGTCTTGCTGCCTTTGGAAACAGCGAAATGCTCTCCATGCTTGGCGAGAGCCCGGGTAAGGGATTTAATTCAAGAACATATGGCTTTCCATTCTTGTCAAGCCTGAAGTCAATCCTGCAGAAATCCCTGCACTTGGTTGCCCTGAATGCCCTGCCTGCAATCTCATAAATCTTTCTGCGTGCAGAGGCACCAATAGCCGCATGCCCGAAATATGCATCATCCTGCCCTATGTTTTTGGCCTCATAAGTTAAAACCCTGAACTTTTTAGGATACCTGTGAAGATAGGTTTCGAGGATAGGAAGGAACTCAAGTTTTTCATTCCCAATTACCGCAACAGTCAGGTCCTTGCCTTCAATGAACTCCTCAACCAGAACTTCCTGCCCGTATTCCCTGACAAGAAACGCAGCCTGCTTTCTCAGTTCAGATTTATTATACACAACAGATTTT